>JAOZOL010000285.1 GCA_029933295.1 Desulfobacterales bacterium
AAATTATAACATAACTTTTTGTATTTTATTGATATTTTTCTATTGATACATTGTCGGGTCATATTTTTATCCTTTCGGTTCATTGACTTTCCCATATCTCCTTGTTATCCAGTCTAACTATGAAAAATGGAACAATTGTTGAATATATAGACCAGCAGAGAATTTTATGCGCGGTGATTCTGGATATGACGGATCAGCGGGTGCATCTTTTAAATGAAAACAGTATAGAAGTTAACCAGAAGATCAGCCGGTTGTCCCACGCATCGCAAAACCGGCTTAAAATGAATCAGGGGCGCGTAAAGCTGGTTGCCTCATTAAAAGAAACAGCCCTTTTACGTAAAACGTTAAGCGAACAAATCGATATCAGGGAATTATGGGAAGTCCTCAATCCCATGGAAGAGTGGGTCGATCTTTCTACAATGGCCGGGCTTTGTTTCCCGAAAAATCCAACCGACGATCATGAAGCTGCTGTGATTCGAGCGTGTTTTGAGAACCGTATTTATTTTAAATTCAATCAGGATTCTTTTTTTCCGTATTCCGAACAACAGGTTGAGAAAAATATCGCCAAAGAAAAAGAGAAAGAACGGCGCAATTTTTTGATAAATTCCGGCGGTGAATGGCTGCGCAATGTTCTGGATGGATCTGTTGACCAGACAATAGAAGATACGGGACATTTCATAGAGATATTGAAATCCTATTATTTATTTGGCAAGGAAAGCCCGCATTATTCGCTCGGTCGTGCCATGCTTGCGAAAGCCGGTATGGAAAATTCAGAAAAAATTTTTGAAGTCATGGTCAAAATCGGTGAATGGAATTCTGATCAGAATGTTGAATTGAAACGATATGATGTTTCTGAATCTTTTCCCGAATCAGTGTTAAAAGCGGCTGATGCCGTTTCTGGTGATTTTGGTTTAGCGTCATTTGAACCCAGTCGAATAAATTTAATTACACTCCCTTTAATGACAATTGACGGCCAGGGGACACTCGATTTTGATGATGCGCTGAGCATTGAACCTGAAGGCAGTTATTACCGGGTCGGCGTTCATATATCGGATGTCTGCGCTCATGTAAAAAAGGGCGATTCGATCGATCAGGAAATCATAAATCGTGGAACGTCAATATATATGCCGGATATGAAAATTCCGATGATGCCTACCCATCTGGCTGAAGATGTTTGCAGTCTGAAGGCCGGTGAGATCCGGCCGGCCATCAGCGTGTTTTTCAAGGTCAGCCGGTTTGCTGAAGTGTTTGATTATGAAGTTGTCCCGTCTATGATAAAGGTGAGCCGGCAATTGACTTATCATGATGTTGACGCGATGGTGGATTCGGATGAGTCCATCTGGACGCTGCATGAGATTGCCTGCAATTTTAACAAAAAAAGGGTGTCAAACGGAGCGGTAATCATTTCAATCCCTGAAACCAGTATCCGGGTATTTGATAATCATGAAATCAGTGTCAGAAGATTAGACAGGGAGAGCCCCGGCAGAATGCTGGTTGCCGAGATGATGATCATGGCAAACTGGCTGATGGCAAAATTTCTGGCTAAAAACAAGATGCCGGCCGTGTTTCGGGCCCAACCCGACCCCAAAGCCAGGCTTTATAATCAGAAAAAAGAGGCAACGCTTTTTCAAAACTGGATGCAGCGGCGCATGCTCAACAGGGCCATTATCTCTTCTGCGCCAGGGCATCATTCCGGGCTGGGGTTGAGCAAATATGTCACGGCAACGTCACCCATTCGTAAATATTATGATCTGGTAACCCAGCGACAGATCAGGGGGTGCTTTGGCATGGAGCAGCCATATACAGCCGAAGAAATTGATCAGATGATTCAGTTTTTAAGACATCCTCTGATGAATGCCGGCCAGGTCCAAATGCGGCGCAACCGTTACTGGCTGCTAAAGTTCCTTGAAAAAAAGATCGGATCGCAGGAAGAAGCGATCGTTCTTGATTCTCGAAGAGATAAATATACCATCCTTTTAACCGCCTATCTTACAGAATGTAAACTCATGGCTTCCGGCAACTGGAATTTAAAACCCCAGGATCTGGTTCGTGTGACCATTTCCCATGTGGATGCCAGACGGGATGTGCTTACGGTTAATTTTGGATAGGTGTTGTTTTATTTTTGCTCAGGAGTTTAGGCTGAGGTCGGAAGGAATGACATCCAATTTCAATATCTTATACGATTTTGAAAGGGCAATGACAATTTTTGCCCGACTGTTTCCCATTTTTAATGGCTTTAATTTTCCGGCTCTCTCAGGCGGCAGGCATTAACAAAGATCTTTCCACAACGATTATTTGAAAAATGTCAAACAATGTCTTGCAAAAACCATCATCGCCCTTTCCCGCTGGTAATGATTATTATGGCAATGGAGTTTCCTGGAAGTATCGGCATTGGTAACAAATGGCTAAGTTAAAAGTTCCATATACAAGGCATAGCGTTTTTTCAGGAGCGACGGCATACATGTCGTATGGTGAGCGTCTGAAAAAACGCTATAACGCAGTAGATGGGACTTTTAACGACGCCATTAATGTTTGAAACTGCGCTGGCCGGTAAGCACCATGGTCACTCCCGCCTCATTGCAAGCTTCAATGGATTGATAGTCATTTAAAGACCCGCCGGGTTGAACAACAGCGGATATCCCTTCCCGGATGCCCACATCAATACCGTCCCTGAACGGAAAGAACGCGTCACTGACCATGGTGGCGCCGATAAGACCGCCTTTTTCCTTGGCAACGCGGTCATCAATTTCTGTTTTTTTATCCCTGTCGGTAAGATCGTGATACGGGATTCCAAAAGCCTCAAAGCAGTACCTGTCCGCCAGTTTACGGTAGGCTTTATCTCTTGCGATTTCAGCAACACCCACACGGTCCTGCTCGCCGGTCCCGATGCCCACAGACACACCGTTTTTAACATAAATTACTGAGTTGGATGTGATACCGGATTCCAGAAGCCAGCCAAAGCGGATGTCGGCAAATTCCTGCTCGGTGGGGGCGCGGTTTATGACATATTCCTTGTCTTTATAATTGCATGTTGCAATGGTGAAATCGGAACTGGTGAGCGCCTGGGGGGCAAACGACCACTGGGCAACAATGCCGCCGTCAATTAAATTTTTAAATTCCACCACCCTTTGACCGATAAACGTATTTAACTTATGGATGTTATTGATCCGAATAACGCGCAGGTTTTTTCTTTCAGACAGGATGTCAAGGGCGCCTTCTTCAAAATCAGGGGCAACAACAACTTCGGCATATTGCTTTGCAATTGATTCAGCGGTTTGTTTGTCAATGGAACGGTTTACGGCAATGCACCCGCCAAATGCTGCAACGCGATCGGCCATATAGGCCTTATGGTAGGCATCTTCCAGTGAATCGGAAACAGCGGCCCCGCAGGGATTGTTGTGTTTGACAATGATCACCGCCGGTTGATCTGAAAAATATCTTAAAATGCCTAACGCATTGTCCGCATCCGTGAGGTTTGTTTTTCCCGGATGCTTTCCGGATTGCAGCAGCTCAATGTCGGAAACCAGATACCGGCCGGGCTTGATTGCTTCCGTATCTCCCAAAATCAGGTTCCCGTTGAGCAGTTTGTATAACGCCGCCTCCTGGCCCGGGTTTTCTCCGTACCGCAGACCTTTGCGGATATTATCAATGGTCCAGTCAACTTTTTCGTAAAAAAGGGTTTGGCGGCGGCTTCCGTCAACAAAGCTGATTTCCATTTGCGGCGGAAAATGATCATCCATGATGGTTTTATACATTTG
>JAOZOL010000040.1 GCA_029933295.1 Desulfobacterales bacterium
ATGCGGCTTGGTTCGCTCAAATTTCTTCTTTGACATTTTCTAAATCCTCCAAGTCAAAAGGGCTGTATAAAATATTCTTATTGCCACCCTGTTCAACAATGAGTCCGTATTTTAACTACCTGTTTTTGTATCCCTACCTTATACTCAAGTTATTTTGCCCATCCGATACACAGGATGGGCAAGAACTGAATCGCGCCAACTATAATCATATCAAACGCATGGCAAACAAAAAATGTCTACCAGCGGTAATGCGCAAACGCTTTATTTGCTTCAGCCATTTTATGGGTGTCATCCCGTTTTTTAATGGCCCCTCCACGTTCTTCCGCAGCATCCATGAGTTCACCCGCAAGCTTTCGGGCCATACTTTTTTCCGACCTTTTTTTGGCAAAACTCAAAATCCAGCGAATCGTTAAGGCCACCTTGCGGGCGGCTCGAATTTCCGTAGGAACCTGGTATGTTGACCCGCCGACCCTGCGTGATTTCACCTCTACTTGAGGCCTGACATTATTCATAGCTTTTTCAAATATTTTAACCGGCGATTCCTTGGTTTTCTCTTCAATCACATCAAATGCATCATATATAAGCGACAGGGCAATACTCTTTTTTCCGTCACGCATAATACAGTTAACAAACCGGGAAACCAGCTCACTATTATATTTTAAATCCGGTGGTACTTTTCGTTCCGGTACTTCTCTACGTCTTGGCATCGACTACTCCGTTTATTATTTAAACATTACTTGGGACGTTTGGACCCATACTTTGACCTTCCCTGCCTTCTGTCAGAAACCCCAAGCGTATCAAGCACACCCCTGACAACATGATACCGCACACCCGGCAAATCCTTTACACGGCCACCGCGAACAAGCACAACAGAGTGCTCTTGCAGATTATGACCGATTCCGGGGATGTATGCAGAAATTTCGGTACCGGTTGTTAATCGAATTCTTGCAACCTTACGCAAAGCAGAGTTTGGTTTTTTAGGCGTTGCAGTATATACTCGAACGCAAACCCCCCTTTTTTGTGGAGAGCCGGCAAGTGCACGTGCGCTCTTTTTTTTCACGACCCGTTTCCGCCCTTTTCGAACCAGTTGATTAATTGTCGGCATCGTTTCTACCCTTTAAAAAATATCTATTTTTTCTATGTTTTGTTACGAGCTAAAGTAATAATAATTAGCCCCATTTCTAAACGGTGTCAAGCTTTTTATCGACGCTTTTACATAAATTCTATGAAACATGGCGGATACGATTTAACCCGGCATGCATATCAGCTTAAACATTAAACAGTTAAATACTACGAGGCAATATCAATATCCGACAACCGATATTCGTCCAGCCCTGTCCCGGCCGGAACAAGCCGACCCATGATCACATTTTCTTTTAATCCGTTTAAGGAATCATAAGCACCGGAGATGCTTGCGTCAGTTAATACTTTTGTTGTTTCCTGGAATGATGCTGCAGAAATAAAACTGTCCGTTGATAACGAGGCTTTTGTAATCCCCAGGATCAAGGGCTCTCCTGTTGCCGGTTGTTTACCGTTTTTGATCAACTCACGGTTCACGGATTCAAATCTGTTTTTATCCACCTGTTCTTCCGGGATAAATTCCGTGTCACCGATTGTTTTAATTTTTACACGCCGCATCATCTGACGAATAATAATTTCAATATGCTTATCATTAATCCTGACTCCCTGAAGGCGATACACTTCCTGAACACCGTTAAGAAGATACCTGGCCAGCGCAACATCCCCTTTAATGTTTAAAATATCCTGGGGGTTTGGACTCCCACCGGTCAATTGTTCACCGGCCTTGATATAGTCGCCGTCATAGACATTAATGTGCCGGCCGCGCGGAATCATATATTCTTTTTTCTCACCAGCATCCACAGGCGTTACAGTTACTTTTTGCTTACCCTTTTTTGTGGTTTTTGCAATACTGATATACCCGTCTATTTCACTTAATACCGCAGTTTCCTTCGGCTTTCTGACCTCAAAAAGCTCCGCCACTCTCGGCAAACCACCGGTAATGTCTTTTGTTTTGGTCGTCTCACGCGGAAGTTTTCCAACAATATCTCCAGCCGATACAAAGTCATTTTCCTCAACCATTAGAATCGTATCAACCGGCAATGTATATCTTGCAGTACCTGCACCGGGAATCGTTACGGTTTTTCCGTCCTTACCCTTTATCGATATCCGCGGACGGGCATCCAGCACCTTGGTATCAACGACGGTGAGACTGGATTTTCCGGTAACCGGGTCTACTTTTTCTTTAAGACTCTTCCCAATGACGAGATCCCCGAACTTAACCTTCCCGGAAACTGCTGTAATAATCGGAGTTGTAAAAGGATCCCATGAAGCCAGCATGTCCCCCTGTTTTACCCTTTGACCATCCTTGACCATTATTTCAGCACCGTAAATAATGGGCAGCCGATCCAATTCACGCCCGGAATCTGAAACAATGGAAAATTCACCGCCACGGCGATTCATGACAATAATCTGTTTTTTTGAATTTTCAGCAACATCAAGCGCATTAAACTTAATCGTTCCCTCCATCCGGGCCTTAATATCCGCCTGCTCAACCCGTCGGCTTGCCGTACCCCCGATATGGAAAGTTCGCATGGTCAGCTGGGTTCCAGGCTCTCCGATCGACTGAGCAGCCATAATCCCGACGGGCTGTCCGATTTCAACCGGTCCGCCGTGGGAAAGGTCGCGGCCGTAACACTTCGCGCATACCCCGGTTTCCGCCATACACGTTAAGACAGAACGGATTCTCACACTGGTTACCCCTGCCTGGTCAAGTTTTGCAACACCGGCCTCATCAATTTCTTCACCGGCATTGATAAGGACCTCATCCGTAAACGGATCAAGCACATCATCTAATGTGATACGACCTAAAATCCTCTCGGCCAGGGGCTGAATAACCTCCCCTCCTTCAAGCAGATCCTCAACCACAATTCCCATTCGGGTACCGCAATCAAGCACTGAGGCCGAACAATCCTGAGCGACATCCGCAAGCCGCCTTGTCAGATAACCCGAGTTAGCTGTTTTCAAGGCTGTATCAGCCAGGCCCTTTCTGGCTCCATGGGTTGAAATAAAATATTGCAAAACAGAAAGGCCTTCACGAAAATTTGCCGTAATCGGTGTTTCAATGATTTCACCGGAGGGTTTTGCCATCAACCCTCTCATTCCCGCAAGCTGCCGCATCTGATCTTTACTTCCACGGGCACCGGAATCAGCCATCATAAAAATGGGATTGATAATATTTCTGTTAACGGCATCGCTTTGCACCAATCGCTTATCAACCGGACCCGTTCCACGTTCATGTTCCTCTGCAATAAAGGGTTTTTCCATTGCATCCATCATTGCATCGGCAATATCATCTGTGGATTTGGCCCATATATCGACGACCTTGTTATATTTTTCACCTTGAGTAATTAACCCTTCCGTATACTGCTTGGTAATTTCGGCAACATTTTTTTCAGCCGTATTTAAAATATCCCACTTGGTTTCGGGTATAATCATGGCATCAATGGAAATTGAAAGGCCGCCGGACGTTGACCGTTTATAACCGGTATTTTTCAATTGATCTGAAAGGATAACCGTTGCTTTAGGTCCTTTATGCCGGTAAGTATAATCAACCAGATCCCGAAGGCTTTTTTTATTCAATACCTTATTTACCATATCAAACGGAATTTCACGCCGAACCTCCAGCACATGAAAAATATGATATTTTCCACCTGAAAAAATAATTTCGCTGACGTCATCTTGTTTCAATGAATACACGCCGTCTGCTGTCGCATCATCAACCTGGAAAATGTCTTTGAATTCATCCTTTTCCAGCAACCCGATATTACCGTTATAGGTTTTATCAAAGGCCTCTGAATACTTATGCACTAAATCCTTAAATGAGACATTACCGTCAAGTTCAGCAAGAACCTCTTTTGCCGCATCCTCGGTTGAGACCATAATGTGCCGTAATATAAAACTTTCCCCTTTTGGCACGATTTCCCACAGCAACGCGCGACCGACGGTTGTATCATAAAGATGCCCATTGATACGCACTTTAACTTTGGCATGTATATCAACAACACCCCCATCATAGGCTGCCCTGGCTTCGTCGGGATTGGAAAAAATCATCCCTTCACCCTTGACACCTGCTAACCCGAGGGTTGCGTAATAAATACCCAATACAATGTCCTGGGTTGGAACGATAATCGGGCTGCCGTTAGCCGGGGAAAGAATATTATTAGTTGCCAGCATTAACACCCTGGCTTCAATCTGCGCCTCTAAGGACAACGGAACATGCACCGCCATCTGGTCACCGTCAAAATCCGCATTAAAAGCCGTACAAACAAGCGGATGAAGTTGAATGGCTTTGCCTTCTATCAGAACCGGCTCAAAGGCCTGAATGCCAAGACGATGAAGTGTGGGTGCACGGTTTAACAAAACCGGGTATTCCTTCACGACCTCTTCCAACGTATCCCATACTTCCGGGCTTTTCTTTTCCACCCATTTTTTCGCGCTCTTGACGTTGGTTACAATTCCTTTCTTTTCAAGCCGGTGATAAATAAACGGCTTGAAAAGCTCCAGCGCCATAAGTTTGGGCAACCCGCACTGGTGAAGACGAAGATTCGGGCCGATGGTGATAACACTTCGTCCGGAATAGTCCACCCGTTTACCGAGGAGATTCTGACGAAAACGGCCTTGTTTTCCTTTTAAGGTTTCGCTCAATGACTTTAACGGTCTTTTATTAGAACCCGTCACCACCCGGCCCTGCCGGCCGTTATCAATTAAAACATCTACGGCTTCCTGAAGCATCCGTTTTTCATTGCGAACAATAATATCCGGTGCTTTCAAATCCATGAGCCGCTTTAACCGGTTATTCCGGTTTATCACCCGGCGATACAGGTCATTTAAATCGGAAGTGGCAAACCGACCGCCCTCGAGCGGCACCAGCGGACGAAGTTCCGGCGGTAGAACCGGAACAACTTCAAGCACCATCCATGTGGGATCAAGCCCGGACCGACGAAACGCATCCACCACCTTCAGGCGTTTGGCAAATTTTTTCCGTTTGGCTTCCGACCCTGTATTCTGAATTTCAACGCGCAATTCATTGTATAATTTTTCAATGTCAACCCGGCTGAGCAGTTCCCGAACCGCTTCAGCACCAATGCCTGCTTCAAACTTGTTTCCATACAACTCCAGGGCTTCCCGATATTTATCCTCATTGAGCAATTGAAGTCTTGTTAACCCCGTCTCCTTTGGATCAATGACAATATAATTGTCAAAATATATAACCTTTTCAAGGGCCTTCAGGGTCATGTCCAGCAAATTACCGATCTTGCTTGGCAGACTTTTCAAAAACCATATATGGGATACCGGTGTTGCCAGATCAATATGTGCCATGCGCTCCCGGCGGACCTTGGACTGGATGACTTCAACACCACATTTTTCACATATCACTCCCCGGTGCTTCATCCGCTTGTATTTACCGCAATTACATTCATAATCCTTTGTGGGGCCAAAAATTTTGGCACAAAAAAGCCCGTCCCGCTCAGGCTTAAACGTTCTGTAGTTAATCGTCTCAGGCTTTTTAATCTCCCCGTGTGACCAGCTACGAATCAATTCCGGAGACGCCAGAGCAATTTTAACGCCCGTATAACGTCTGGGATTTGTCGGCTTTACAAAAAAATCATATAACGTTTCCAAGATGATCTCCTTAGTATCTCGTCAAAAAATTGACGAGACATTAATCTTTATCCTCAAGAAGGGTTACATCCAGACCTAAACTGTGCAACTCTTTGGTGAGCACCCGGAAGGATTCCGGCAGTCCTGGTTCAAATTCATTCTGGCCTTTGACAATCTTCTCATACATCCGCGTTCGTCCTGCCATGTCATCCGACTTTACGGTTAAAAACTCCTGTAGAGCGTGCGCTGCGCCATAAGCTTCCATGGCCCAAACTTCCATTTCACCCAGACGCTGGCCCCCGAACTGTGCTTTTCCGCCGAGGGGCTGCTGGGTTACAAGTGAATAGGGGCCGATGGAGCGCGCATGCAGCTTGTCATCCACCAGATGGTGAAGTTTAAGCATATACATGGCACCGACAGTTACCTTTCCGTCAAACGGTTCTCCGGTTCGACCGTCAAAAAGAATGGCATCCCCTGTCCGGCTCAACCCCGCCTCGGTCAAAAGGGTTTTAATCTCTTCCTCTTTTGCCCCGTCAAACACAGGCGTATTCATAAAAACACCGTCTTTATAGTCTTTGGCAAACACATAGAGATCTTCATCCGTCATGGTATCTATCTGTGCCTTTGCAGAAGCCTGTGTAAATATTTTTTTAAATTTAGCCCTTAATTCTTTAGCTTTTTCCGCTTCAAGCATGGCATTGATCTGATCCCCAAGGCCTTTTGCCGCCCTGCCCAGATGAATTTCCAGAATCTGTCCGACATTCATTCGAGAGGGCACGCCCAATGGATTCAATACCATATCAACCGAACGACCATCTTTAAAATAAGGCAGGTCTTCTTCGGGCAATATTCTGGATACAACCCCTTTATTCCCATGCCGGCCAGCCATTTTATCGCCCACGGACAGCTTCCGTTTCATGGCGATATAGACTTTAATCATTTTGATAACACCCGGCGGCAGGTCATCGCCCCTTTCAAAAACACTGGCCTGATCCGCATAAACACGACGAACCAGATCCGTCTTTTCTGAATACAGCGCAAGAATCTCTTTTAATTGTTCATCTGCTTTTGCGTCTTTTAAGACCATTGATTCAAGTTTTGAAATCGCTATGGCATCCAGCCGTTTACGGTCAATGCGGGTATTTTTGGGAATTAATATTTTCTTTCCGCTGGTCAGATCCGCTGCGCACTGCTTGCCCACTATCAAAGCAGCAATTTCATTTCTTGCTATTTCCTTAATGATATTAAGTTCATCGTCTCTGTCTTTTTCAAGCAGGAGAATTTCTTCATCTTCGATGGAACGGGACCGGTCATCTTTTTCAACACCCCGCCGCGAGAACACTTTTGCATCAATAACAATACCACTGACACCGGGCGGCACCCGCAATGAAGTATCTTTTACTTCACCTGCCTTTTCCCCGAAAATCGCCCGCAATAATTTTTCCTCAGGCGACAATTGGGTTTCTCCTTTTGGAGTTACCTTGCCGACCAGGATATCTCCCGGGCCGATTTCCGCCCCGAGACGTATAATCCCGCATTCGTCAAGGTCCTTTAATGCTTCCTCGCCCACATTCGGAATATCTCTGGTAATTTCTTCTTTCCCTAGTTTGGTATCCCTGGCCAACACCTCGAACTCTTCAACATGAACCGATGTAAACACATTGTCCTTAACAAGCCGTTCACTGACCAGAATGGAATCTTCAAAATTATATCCACCCCAGGGCATAAATGCGACGGTTACGTTTTTACCCAGAGCGAGCTCACCTTTCTCAGTAGCAGGGCCATCTGCAATTACATCCCCGTCTCTAACTTCCTCACCCTTTCTTACAATGGGACGATGGTTAAAACAGGTATTTTGATTAGAGCGTATAAATTTGGAAAGATTATAAATTGTCACATCTTTCTCAGCCGGATCATCGGAAGGTTTGTGCTTTAAAACAATACGGGACGCATCCACATCCACAACTTTGCCATCACGCCGGGCCACAACAGTTACCCCTGAATCTCTGGCAACAACCCCTTCTATACCGGTTCCGACAAAGGGGGCCTGGGGCTCCATCAGGGGCACCGCCTGTCGCATCATATTGGACCCCATCAGAGCACGGTTTGCATCATCATTTTCCAGAAACGGTATCAATGATGCAGAAGCGCTGACAAGCTGGTTCGGAGAAATATCCATTAACTCGATGTCTTCTCTTCCAACACGCATAAATTCACCATCAACCCTGGAAATAACAATCGGATTGACGTATTCATTTTTTTCATTTACCGGCGCGTTTGCCTGGGCGATGGGATGCTCCTGCTCCTCAAACGCACTGAGCATTTTTATCTCATCGCTTACGACTGAATCTTTGACCACCCGATAGGGGGTTTCGATAAATCCGAATTCATTGACCCGGGCATATGTACAAAGAGAAACAATCAATCCGATGTTAGGGCCTTCAGGGGTTTCAATGGGACAAATCCGTCCGTAATGTGACGGATGCACGTCCCTGACCTCAAATCCGGCACGATCCCGGGTAAGTCCCCCAGGGCCCAGAGCACTCAATCGTCGTTTATGTGTGGTTTCAGACAGCGGGTTGGTTTGGTCCAAAAATTGTGACAACTGACTGGTACCAAAGAACTCTCTGACAACTGCTGAAACCGGTTTCGGATTGACCAGATCATTCGGCATGAGAGCATCCACTTCCTGCATGCTCATCCGTTCCTTGATGGCTCTTTCCATGCGAACCAGACCGATCCGATACTGATTTTCAAGAAGTTCGCCCACCGCACGAACTCTTCTGTTGCCCAGATGATCAATATCATCAACAGCGCCCTGGTTGTCCCGTAATTCAACCAACGTTTTAGTGGTTAAAAGAATGTCCTCTTTTCTCAACGTTCGAATATCAATGGGCGTGTTCGTATTTAATCGATGGTTAATTTTCAAACGGCCGACGCCGGAAAGATCATAATAGGCGTTTCTGAAAAACAGATGATCAACAAACTCCTGTGCAACTTCGGGCGTTGCAGGATTTCCGGGACGAAGTCTTCTGTAAATATCTATTAATGATTCTTCTTTTGTTGTGACTTTATCTACAAGAAGTGTCTTTTGAATGGCATTACTGGCATAGGGTCCTTCCATTACCAGAACATCAAATACCTTAATGCCCGAATCAATTATTTCCTTTTGCAACTCTTCTTCAATGATATCATTTGATTTTGCAATCAACTCCCCGGATTTTGGGTGTAAAACCTCACCTGCCAGGACACGGCCCAAAAGGTCGTCCTTGGCCAGAGGGAGCAATTCTACCCCTGCATCCAAAAGCTCCTTAATCGCCTTTTTGGTGTATATCCGCCCCTTCTTCACCACCACCTTACCGGTTTTTGGATTCACAACATCCTTGCCCGGACGCTGGCCTTTCAATATTTCGGGATTCAGTTCCCGAAAGAGCTGTTTTCTCTTGATAAAAATTTTCTCTTTTTTAAAAAAATATGACAAAATATCATCGTCATTATAACCAAGCGCTTTAAATAAAAGTGTAATTGGAAACTTGCGGCGCCTGTCAATACGGATGTTAACGATATCTTTTGGATCGATTTCCATATCAATCCATGAACCGCGAACGGGAATAATTCTGGCGGAATAAATTATTTTCCCGCTGGAATGAACTTTCCCTTTATCATGGTCAAAAAAAACACCCGAAGACCGATGAAGCTGGCTGACGACCGCCCGCTCCGTACCGTTAATGATAAATGTGCCCTTTTCAGTCATCAATGGAATCGTGCCGAAATAGATTTCCTGTTCCTTGATATCACGAATATTTGAGACCCCGGAAACCTTATCAACATCATAAACAACGAGCCTGACCCGGATTCTTAAAGAAATCTCATATGTCATGCCCCGGTTTATGCACTCACCGACCGAGTGCTTAATTTCAGCAAAATGATAGGATACAAATTCAAGAGAGGCGGTATTGGTAAAGTCCTTAATCGGAAAAACAGAATTAAAAACAGACTGCAGACCGGAATCTTTCCGATTCTCCGGCAAAACATCCATTTGAAGAAAGCGGTTATATGAATCACGCTGCATCCCGATCAGATCAGGAATATCAACAATAGATTTTATATGACCGAAATTCTTTCTTATTCGTTTATAATTCGGGGGATTTAGTGTCATATTGACTCCCGTATCGGTTAAAAATATCTTAAAAAAACAGCAGCCCGGAAATATCCGGGCGCTGAATTTCACCTTCAATCAAATATTATAATAATTTACCTTAATCATTATAAATATGATTATTTAATTTCTACTTGCGCACCTGCAGCTTCGAGTTTCTCTTTGATCTTTTCAGCTTCTTCCTTCGCCAGCCCCTCTTTTACCGGGGTCGGTACGCCTTCAACCAGGGCTTTGGCCTCTTTCAGACCGAGACTGGTGATGGCTCGTACTTCCTTGATCACCTGAATCTTTTTATCACCAAATGTTGTCATGATAACATCAAATTCAGTCTTTTCTTCCGCTGCCGCTCCGGCATCACCCCCTGCAGCAACAGCGCCGGCCACTGCAACAGGCGCTGCCGCGGATACGCCGAATTTTTCTTCCAGTTCTTTCACCAGTTCCGACAACTCCAGAACTGACATATTAGCTATAAACTCAATTACATCTTCTTTAGTAACTTCTGCCATGGTTTTTCCTCCAAATTATATATAACCTATTTAAATTTATTTATTTTATTATTCAACTATACCCTTATCACGCTGCTTCTTTTTGATCTTTGATCGCCTGCAACGCATAAAGTAACTTTTCAGGAACATTATTTAAAGCCCTCACAAATGCGGTCGGAACCCCATTCATCGTTGAAAGCACCTGAGCCAGCAATACATCGCGAGAAGGCAGAGCGGAAAGGCTTTTTATCGCATTGATATCCAAAACTTTCCCCGCCATTACGCCGATCTTTATTTCAAGCTTATCATTTTCTTTGGCAAAATCCGACAGCACCTTTGCCGGCGAAACAGGATCTTCATAGCTCATGGCGATGGCGCTTGGGCCTTGAAAATGGTCTTTAATCAACGCCACATCCGTATCTTCTGCTGCCCGGATAAGCATGGTATTTTTGACGACCTTATATTCAACATTTGATTCTTTAAGTTTTCGCCGCAGCTCATTGATCGTATCAACATCAAGCCCCTTGTAGTCCGTTAAAATAATAATTTTGGACTCAGCAAACTTCTGATGAAGCGTTTCAACAAGCTGTTTTTTTTCAATTTTATTTAGCAATTTTACACCTCCTTTCTTAATCTGTAAAAACCAAAGGAAGTCACAGCGCAAGAAAGACTGCCTCGGCAGGTCGGGACATCCCGGTTATACACTTTTCAGTGAACCTACGGTCTTTGACAGGATTTTTTAAATTTTATATTTAACCATCCATGTGTGTTATACGATCTGCACCATCACACTATGCACGATATTTGATTCTTATAAGAAAAAATCGGTTATGCATAAAATTACATAACCGTTTAACTGTTTCAATTATATATATATTCTATTTCAGCAAATCTTTTACATATACCGGATCAATCTTAAAACCGGGTCCCATTGTTGTGGAAATAGCGATACTTCGGATATATGTCCCCTTGCTTGAAGCCGGCTTGATCCTGACAACCGTATCGATAAATGCTATGATATTTCCCAGAATTTTTTCCGCACCAAAAGACACCTTGCCCATGGGCGAATGAATAATACCGGCTTTTTCAACCCGAAAGTCAATTTTGCCAGCCTTTAATTCATTTATAGCTTTTCCCACTTCAAAAGTAACAGTGCCTGTTTTGGCATTCGGCATCAACCCCCTGGGGCCTAATATTTTACCGATTTTTCCAACAGAAGCCATCACATCCGGAGTCGCAACCGCTTTATCAAACCCGAACCAGCCGCCCTTGATCTTTTCAATCAATTCATCATTACCGACAAAATCAGCGCCCGCTTCCTCGGCCTCTTTTTCCTTTTCACCTTTTGCAAATACAAGGACCTTGACGGCTTTCCCAAGCCCGTTTGGCAGAATAATTGAACCGCGAACCATCTGATCAGCATGTCGGGGATCAACTCCCAGCCTCACCGCAATATCGATGGTTTCGTCAAATTTTGCAAATGATGAGGCAACCATTGCCTCAACCGCCTCTTCAAACGTATATCGCTTTAGCGGGTCGACTTTTGATTTTGCTTCTCGAAATTTTTTCCCACGTTTTGGCATGGTATCCTATTTACTCCTTTTTCAAATTAAACGACTTCAAGCCCCATACTTCTAGCCGTTCCTTCAATAATTCGACATGCATTCTCCAGATCGGTCGCATTTAAATCCGTCATTTTCGTCTTTGCAATATCTTCCACCTGGGCCCGGGTGACCTTGCCTACCTTTTCCGTTTTCGGCTCCCCGGATCCTTTTGCGATCCCAGCAGCTTTTTTCAACAAAACCGCAGCAGGAGGCGTTTTCGTTATAAAGGAAAAAGACTTGTCTTGGTAAACCGTTAATACGACCGGAATAATCATCCCTTCATCATTAGCCGTACGGGCATTAAATGCTTTACAAAAATCCATAATATTTACGCCGTGCTGACCCAGCGCAGGACCGATAGGGGGTGACGGGTTGGCCTTACCGGCCGTCACTTGAAGTTTAACCTGCGCTATCACTTTTTTTGCCATATTAATTATACTCCCAACATTTTTTTAACAACCGGACAAAAAACCTCTTTCATGCTTTCTGACCGGCAGGGGACTTTGTCAGCATACTAGTGCCGGTGTTATAGACAAGCCCATTATTTAATTTTTTGCCACCTGGACAAAATCCAGTTCAACCGGGGTTGAACGCCCAAAAATACTTACCAGAACCTTCAATTTGCCTTTCTCGGGATTGACATCCTCCACCGTACCGTTAAAATTGGTAAACGGCCCATCAACCACACGGATTTCATCCCCTAATTCAAAATAGAACTTCGGCTGGGGCTTTAACTTCCCGGCCTCCATTCGATTTAAAATATATGTTGCCTCTTCATCACTGATCGCAACCGGCTTGTCCCGGCCTCCTAAAAAACCGGTCACCTTTGCCGTTGCGTTAACCATATGCCACGTTTCTTCATCCAGCTCCATCTGAATCAAAATATAACCCGGATAAAACTTACGATTGGACGTTTTACGCTTTCCTTTAATCAGCTCCACGACCTGTTCAGTGGGTAAAACCACCTCACCAAACTTTTCAGGATTAGAAAACGCGGCTATCCGCTCCTCAAGATTGACCTTGACCTTGGCTTCAAACCCGGAATAAACATGAAGTATATACCATTTGAGCGCCATACGTTTTTACCTCACATACAAATTCTAAATAATCAATCGAATCAGGTTCGTTAAGCCGATATCAGCTATCCCGAGAAAAAACGCAATGATAAAAACAAATACAATCACAACCGCTGTTGATCCGATGGTCTGATTCTTTGTTGGCCAGGCCACCTTTATCATTTCGATTTTTACTTCTCTGAAAAATTGAATCCAATTGCCAAAATACTTTTCCGCTATCCTCAGAACAGCAGATTGATCAGAGCCTGAAGTTCTTTTTGAAACAAGCACCTTTTTCTTTTTCTTCTCAACTCCGGCAGCCGGCATAGAAACACTTGTACCCCGGTCGGTTGCCTCAACATTACCTTTGGCGGTAATCACCGCTTCAGATCCGGCAACATCCTGCTTTTTTTTCTTCTGATGTGCCGATTTTTTCTTTTGAATACGTGCCATTTAGACTCCTCAAAAAACATCGAAAGCTAAAAAGTTGAAAATCAAGCCGGCTATATACAAACAGACATGATGAATATGTATTTTCAATTTTTGAGTTTTCGTTACTATTTAATGGCAGGCCAGGAGGGATTTGAACCCCCAACCCCCGGATTTGGAGTCCGACGCTCTGCCGTTAGAGCTACTGGCCTGTACTTCGAAAACTTCACATAGCAGGTTGTTTCTCCTTTTAGCAAAAACAAACAACGCCACGATTATTTTGTTTCCTTATGCAACGTATGCGACTTACAAAACCGACAATACTTTTTAAATTCAATTTTATCGGGCTTTGTACGTTTATTTTTAGTCGTTGAATAATTTCTTCTTTTGCATTGCGTACATGCAAGGGTCACATTCACTTTCACAAAAACACCCCTTTTTTATATCAGACTATTCGATAATTTCACTCACCACACCGGCGCCCACTGTACGGCCGCCTTCTCTGA
>JAOZOL010000286.1 GCA_029933295.1 Desulfobacterales bacterium
GCTGTTTTTTCTTCTTGGATATCATTAACACTAGCATGTTTGCTTCATGTCTAAGTGCATAGGATTCCAAATGTTTCAGTTTTTTACGGTATAAAAAATTCTTTTGTTCAATGCCGCTGAGAAAGGGTATTCTTACATCATTGCTAAGCAGTCGAACCTCTTTTTCATCGTCTATATGCTGTTCAAACCATTTGCTGGCATATTTTAGCGAAAGGTTCTTTTCTCCAATAAGGGTTAGGGTTTTACTGAAAGGGCATACAATAAAGATGAGCATAAAACAGGCAATAACAAGCTGCTTATAGTTTCCAAATATTTTTCCGCTGCGGGCCATGCCATAGAGACTGTCAAGGCCTTTGCCAACCCAGGGGAAAAGTAAAAATACAGGGATAATTAAATATCTTTTCGCAAGCAGGTTTTTATATACAAGATTCAAGTAAGTGGTGCCGGTAAATAATATGATTATACATAAAATAAAATAAGTGTTTTTATTATATTTTTCATAACCTTTGAAGAAAAGAGGAATAACATTGGTGTGAAAAAGCAGCTTAACAGCTGTTTCAACTATGGCGATGAGGTAAATGAGCCACATATAGTGTTTGGCAGTTTCGAGCAAGTTCCCTGTATAAGAGGTTGAAAATGAGTCCAGATGGTCATAGAGTTGATAGTAATTTGCCAAATAGTTTGATTTCATCAAGGCGTGTAAGTGTTTATTAAAAAGCTCCTGATGAACAAGAAAGCTGAAATCCTGCGGGGCAAAGAGTAATAGTACGACAAAAAAACTGAGGGGAATAATGATGAATAAACTAATTCCTTCCAAGAAAGGTTTTCTTTGGTCGCGATCGTAAAAGACAAGGAACAAACAAAAGATAATAAAAAAAAGGGGGAAAAAAATAGTTTCAATGCGACAGAGAAAAGCCAAAAGAGAAAAAGTTGATACCAGCAAAAAATCTTTTTTTGCTGCTGTATCAAAAGCTCTCAGGGCAAACAAGATTGCCATCGATATAAAGAGCAATCCAAGAGGATCACGCAGGGCATTGCTCGCATAGCTATTAAATTTGGGGGCTAGCGAGTATGCTGCAATGCTCCAGAGGGCTGCCTGACGATCAAATAATTTCTTTGAGATATGATAGAGTGGAATGGTTGTCAGGACCAGGGGAAGCCAGGAAAGGATCTGCGCAGCTCGAAACCAGTCAGGAATGATATAATGAAAACAACTGATCAGAAAAGGATACAACGGCAAAGGATATAAACGGATGCCTTCCTGAAAATTTCCCAGAGAAAATTCACGGGCGGCATTGATGTATTTTATCGCGTCTACATTGGGGATGGTTATGGAATAGGTAATTATTCCTTTAATGAGCAGGGAAAATAATAGTATCAGGAAAAAAAACTTTTTGTCCTGGTTTTGCATTCTGGATGGATTCATGGACTTGAAATGTGAAGTTTATTATAGCAATATCGTTTATTTAAGACAGGGAAAGATCTATAAAAAGAATTTTTTGCTCTATTTTCTCATCAAGTGTCTTCTTTTAATGATATTGCCGCTGTAGCAGCCTTAAGACATTGAGTCAAGAATTAAGCTGGCTGACCTTTTCCAGCTGAACCTCTTTGTATTATTATAACCAGCAGCCACAAATTTTTGCCGCAAGCTTTTATCTCCTGTCATTTCATTAAGTTTTTCCGCGATACTTTCAACTTTATTCGGATTGCAGTAGAGGGCGCTTTCAAGGAACACTTCTGGTAATGAGGTTTGGTTGGAGACGATTACCGGGCATCCCAGGGCTTGAGCTTCAAGTGGGGGCAGACCAAACCCCTCGTAGAGGGACGGGTAACAAAGGCAAACTGCATTGGCGTAAAGATTGGCTAATTTTTCGTCGTTGAGATAGCCGGTAAAAATTACTTGATTCTCCTTGATTTTACTTGTCTTTCCAAAAATTTTTGAACTTTCCCTGCCGGCAATGACGAGGTGAAGATTCCTGTCATTAATTTGGTTGAAGGCGGCAATCAGACGAGCCATGTTTTTTCTGGGATCCAGAGACCCTACCGTTAAGATATAGGGCCAGGGGTAAGGATTGGGTTTTATGGCATAGGCACGCCATCGATCAATTTCAATGGCATTATGGGCCACAGTAATCTTTGAAGCCGGTATATTCAAATGTTCTTCTATCGATTGTTTGGAAAAATGACTGACGGTGACAATCCGTTTTGCCCGGCGAGCGATGATGGGAACGGCAAAATTATAAAAAAAACTGAACTTTTTTGAATAATACTGTGGGTAAAGGCGAAAGGCCAGGTCGTGAATAGTGACGCAGTTGTCAGGGTATGATAATGGTGCCAGATTAACCAGATTCAGCAGGGGTAGATGCTTATGTTTCTTCAGCCAACGGGGCAGATCAATCTGTTCCCAGAGCAATGAGGCCGGCAGGTGCAACCTGGTGTAGCGGTGGTAACAGTGCTTCCCTACAATGACAGCATCCAGTTCGTCAGCTAGATCCTGATCTTTTATGATGGGGGGAGCCAGAAAAACAGTATCCGGACGCTGTTTTTTTATTTCACGGGAAATATTGATGGCAAAACGCTGGGTGCCAGTTATGGGCTGGCTTAAAAAACGGGCATTAACGGCAATGGGCATGAATGTATGCTTTAGCTGGCAAGATTTTAAAAACCTTTAAGAAGATCAGGAGAGGGTGGAATCATAAGATCGTGTTGCTCCGGTTTTCGCGGTAAAATTCTTTAAGTTTAAGCTTAACAAACGCGCCAAACTGCTTGCAGAAAATATCTGAACTGAAACGCATTGCATTCGCCCGACAGGCAGCCACAGAAATTTTATCTTTTTCTTTCTCGAAAGTACGAATGGCATCAATCACGCTTGCAGTTGTCTGGTCCGGGAAAAATATTCCCGTAGGAGATGAGTCGCAATTTTCGCCAAGAGGACAAATTGTTTCTCTGATTCCGCCACGGCCATAGGCAATAACCGGGGTTCCACAAGCCTGGGCTTCCAAGGGGACGATGCCGAAATCTTCTTCAGCGGCAAACAAAAATGCCCGGGTGCGTTGCATATAATCACGTACCTGCTCGTTTCCGAGCTGACCCGCGATGGTTACATTGCTGCCAGCCAGGTTTCGCAGGCGTGATTTTTCCGGACCACTTCCGATTACCACCAGTCTGCTTTCGGGCATCCGGGCAAATGCCTTTACTAAAATATCGAGGTGTTTGTAGGGAACCAGGCGGGAGACGGTGAGATAAAAATCCTCTCTTTTTTCTTTCCCGGGAGTAAAAAAAATTGTGTCCACTGGTGGATAAATAACCGTCGCCTTTCTACCATATACTTTGCGAATACGACGAGCGACAAATTTTGAATTGGCCAGGCAGTAATCCATTCCATGAGCGGTTCTGCTGTCCCAGAGCCGCATTTTATGCAAAAGCCAGCGGATGATCCAGCTTTTTATGCCGTGTTCCAGGTTTGACTGGCGGAGGTACTGTAACTGCAGATCCCAGGCATAACGCATGGGAGAGTGGATGTAAGAAATGTGCAGTTGGTCGGGTCCAGTAATAACTCCTTTGGCAACGGCATAATTGCTGGAAATAACCAGATCATAAGAGCTTAAATCAAACTGCTCCACTGCCAGTGGCATCAGGGGCAGATACCAGCGATATTTGTCTTTTGCAAAAGGAAGCTTTTGAATAAAACTGGTTGTAGTTGGGCGCTGGTCGATAAAATCCCTCT
>JAOZOL010000287.1 GCA_029933295.1 Desulfobacterales bacterium
CTTTTTATTCAGATTTTAAAAATTGCGGCCGTATCTTAATGCGATTTTTTGAATCGCCATGTTGTGTTCTTCATAGATAAATTCATTCCCCCTGGAAATAAACGGAAGCAAAATCAGGGTGCTTTTGAGGGGGGATATGTCGATGCCCGGCAATTTGGCATAATTTTTTCGTTTTGTCACCACCAGGGAGGCAAAAATAATTTTAAGGCTTTCCACGGCATCGACAAGGGGCAGGGTAATCGGATATATGGAAGGTTTTTTCCAGTTTTCGTACACAATATTTTCAGGGGCGGAGATGGTTAACATCCCGCCCATGCGTAAAAATATATCCGGCCGGATTTTAAATGCAGGCACCCAGAATTCCAGAGGTAGGGTCTCCCATTTTTTCTGAACAACTTTTGGCAGATTTGCCAGGCGGACAAGATCCGCATATGTGTCGAGTTGAATTCCTGTTATGCGGGGCCGGATTTTCCAGAAAGGAATATACGTGGCATCACCGGAGTGTTTGAGTACCGCGCCCATAGATACTTCATTTAATCCGTCATGGATAGGTTCCCAGGCGCGCTCGCAATTTTCACAAACAAATACGCAACTGTCTCTTTCTCCGTTTAAATCCCAACCGCACTGGGGGCATAATGCCGGAAAGAATTCAGGGCGCCATGTATCGGCTTTTCCGGCAATCAATGATTCGTCATCAAGTGGTTTTTTAATTAAATAGCTTTTCTTTTGCGTGATTGCGTCTATAAGTTTTTGTCCATCTCTTTTAAACGGGGCATAAATGATACTTGCGGTTTCGCCGATATATTTTTTTTCCAGAGTGTCCTGGGCGGTTGCCTGAACTCCCATTCCCGCGAGCTGTTTTTCCATGCTCAAAAGAATTTTTGAAAATGCCAGGGAGGGCGTAATGAATCTTCCTTCAACTTTACGGGTGGCAAAGGAAAGTGGTTGTGTCTGAGGTCTAAAGCCCAGGGAATAAGGCAGTTCGGAAACAGATGATGCGCTCCGCGTATGATCCATTAGACGGTGATGAATTTTTATCCCCGTGATTGCATAGGCTGTCCCCTTGAACCTCCAGTAGGGGAAATATAACAGATCAGTACCGGCATTTTTTGGTACAAGGCAATACTGAAACGGGCCGTTGGAAGTAATGTGCAGACGGGCCCGACAGTAATCACAGGAAAAAAACCGGTCTGTCTCTTCAAGAGTGATCGGCCCGCCGCACTGGGGACATTCGTGGTCAATACGCCAGTTTGTGCCCATCACTCAATTTTTTCTCCGCAGTTATTGCAAAATTTCGCTTCAGGCAGATTCGCCGCACCGCATTTTCCGCAGATTTTTTCCGTCGGTGCCTCGGAAACCGGGTTGCCGCACCGGGAACAGAATTTGGCGCCAGGCGGGAGATTTTTGCCGCAATGATGGCATTGTTGAAATACGAGCAACTGGTGGCCGCAATGGGGGCAGAATTTGGCATCTATTGCCACCGGAGTTTTACAATCAGGGCAGGTCTGGGTTGGCTGGCTCTGCATATCCGATTTACCTGCACCACCGGATTTTATATATTCGGTGAACATACCCGGCATCATAAACCCCATGCCCATGCCAAGACCGTTCGCAGCCCCGCCTTCTGCTTCAGACGCTTTTTCCATTGCCATGGCGGCTTTCATTTTAATCAATTTATTCAAGTCATCAAACACGTTTAAACGACTTTTATCATCAATGGCTTTCTGGACTTCCGGCGGCGGAGTGATTGAATCAATATATAAATGGGTCAAAGCCATCCCAAAATGGCTGAAATCTTTCTCCAGGCGTTTTACCAGGCCGTCTGCCAGCTCATCGTATTTTCCCGGCAGGTTGAGGATGGAGTCTAAGTGTTCCCCCAGGTGATCGTTGAACCGTGAAATAATAACACGACTCAAATAGGCTTCGATATCCCGGGTGGAATATTTCCCCTGGGTACCGACCAAACGATTGACAAAAAGCACCGGCTGAATCACCCGAAAGTTAAATACGCCAAACGCGCGAAGGCGGATGAGGCCAAGCTCGGAATCCTTGAATGCGACCGGATCACGGGTCCCCCAGCGAAGATCCGCAAAGGTTTTCATATTAACAAAATAGACTTCAGCTCGAAGCGGGCTTGTCATGCCCCAGGGAATACTCAGAACTTTAGTTAAAATGGGTATATTTAAGGTTTTAAGCGTATGTCGGCCGGGGCCGATGGCATCATATGCTTTGCCCTGATAGAAAAAAACAGCCGCCTGGCTTTCTCTTACCGTCAGTTGTGCGCCAAACTTGATTTCACCGGAGCCCGCCTCCGGGAGCCGCTGTACAATCTCTTTTCCCGTGGGATCAAACCATTCCAAAACTTCAAGAAAAACGACATTGTCGGTACCCATGTGCACCTCCTTGTTTGGTGATGTTCTTAGATAATGGGGTATTAAACAAATTATATCATAAAATGGATATGGATGCCAGCACTTCAATCCCTGTGTTTTTGCCGGGCTGTCCCCGGATTAATATGTTATTGCAAAACATATTGAAATTGATTAATATAATTAAATTTTTCAGTCTATTGGTTTCAGATATAAAGGAAAGGTAATGCGTCTTTATAAACAGGGATTGGCAGTCAGTTGGGAATTGTTCGGTTTTAGCAGGGATTTCGTTTTTTTTGTATTTGTGATTTTATTTTTCATGCTTCATTCCCTGTTTACAATTGTCACTCTTTTTTTTGACAATATTTTCTTTTATCGATTCCGCAAAATAAAAATCGAACAACCGGTCTTTATTATCGGGCATCCCCGAAGCGGCACCACGTTTATTCACCATCTGTTTACCCGGACCGATGAAATGGCTGCGTTTAAAACCTGGCAGCTTTTATTCCCGGCGATAACCGCCCGAATGATCGTAAAACCGATTGTACGGTTTTTGACACAAAAAAATCCGGTTGTTTTGATTCCTGAAGAAGCCGGTCACCAGATTACTTTAGACACGGTGGAAGAAGAGGAAATGCTGTTTCTGCATACCCATGACACCCAGTTTGTGATTATCGGCACGATTCTGGGATTTGTTGATAAAGATTACCGGGAATTACGCTTTCATGATTTACAGCCAAGGTCTTCCAGAATAAAGTCGGCAAAATTTTTAAAATCAATTTTTCAGCGGCACATTTATTATACAGGAAAAACCCAGATTTTTGCCCAGACCCATTTTTCCACTCACCGGATCAAAACGCTTATGGAAGTTTTTCCGGACGCAAAGTTCATCTATATGCACCGCATGCCCGAAGAAACCCTGCCGTCATATCTTTCATTAAATTATCATATACTGGATATTTTGTGGGGGATGCACCGATTTTCCGAAAAACAGAAAGCAACTTATTTTAACTGTCGGTATGAGGCAAGCCTGGAACTGTATAAATATTTTTATGAGCTGTGGCATAACAATGAAATTGATAAGAAAAAAGTGTTGATTGTTCCTTACACAAAGCTGCGCAAAGAACTGATTCCCATGTTTGAACAGATTGTTGAGTTCACAGGAATCCAGGCGAGTGATGAACTACGGGATGCAGTGGCGCGTCAGGCCCAAAAACAGAAAAATTATCAACGGAAACACAAAGTGAAAACATTATCGGATTTTGGTATCGAGACTGCGCGCGTTCGAAAAGACTTTGCGTTTTTATATACGGATGATCCTTTCGGGGAGCAGAAGAATTAAGC
>JAOZOL010000288.1 GCA_029933295.1 Desulfobacterales bacterium
CGGTTTGATGCGGTTGTTCTGTGCGATGATACATAAATATTAAGCGGGTATCGCCAATGGCTCTATTTCTGAGAGATTTACATTTTGTTTTGCTTGCCAAAGATCATAGCTATCCTGCATAAGGAGCCAGCTTTCAGGGCTGCGGCCTAAACACTTGGACAGGCGCAAAGCCATTGCAGGACTGATTGCACTTTGTCTTTTTATAATCCTGGAGAAGGTTGAAGGAGAAACCTTTAGCCGTAAGGCAACACTTCGGGGCGATACGCCCAGCGGTTCCAGATAAACTTCCCTGATAAATTCCCCTGGATGGGGAGGGTTATACATAGCCATTAGTGATAATCCTCATAGTCTACAATATAGGCGTCACCATCTTTAAATTCAAAAATGATCCGCCAATTTTGGTTTACATCAATCGCCCATAATCCCTGGCGATCACCTTTTAAACTGTGTAGCCGCCAACCTGGCGTGTTCATATCTTGTATGCAAGTTGCTGTATCAAGTGCTACAAGTCGAATTCTAAGTTTTTGCCTGTGATCCGGTTGTATGCCTGCTAAATTGCCAGTCTCAAAAAATTTACGCAGCCCTTTATGTTTAAATGATTTTATCATGTAAATATTATATGCTATAATGCGTAATACGCAATATATTTTATTTTGTAATAATTCGAGAATGGGTGGCAAAGTTTGAATTATGAATTAAGGCTACAAATTTATAAATGACGGTACTTTATAAAGAGCAATTTTTCTTTCAAGCGCCGTTTTTGTTTTGATCAGGTTGGTTTGGGTGTCGGATTTTTGGGCAGTTAGCGGATTGGATTAATCTTAATCATTTTAATACCTTTCCTTATGTTTTTCAAAACAATATTGCGTAAACTGAAGAGTTAAATCTGATTGACATATTCTATTTGCCGGGAAAGAATCCCGATTTTCTATGATTTGTTTTATGACAATGCCCCCCCTGTACGCCGTTACTTACGGATATGTTCTCGGCTGGATGACACAAAAAAATCACAGCATTCTTCCGGCCATCATTTGTCATTTTGTGATCGACATAGGCGCCATAGGGCTTGCGTTGCTGATCCGGATTTAGAGGTATGCTATGAGAGATATTTGTTTTTTATCTCGTGGATTTCTTTTTTTAGGTTTTCGTTTAATGAATCACACACTTTTTTTGCTGCTTTGGCAATGACCCGGGTTTGAGCATCATGAAATTTTTTATAGATTGATTCACTTTTAGCCACGGCTTTTTTAAGCACGTCTTCATCAAGCCCTGAGAGATCTATGGGGCCTTTATCAATAAAGTCAGAAGCGTTAAATTCATAGGGGACTTTATCAGCTATCTTTTCTTCCATTTCAGCGGTTGACGGTATTTCAAATTTTCCCGTGACAATTTCCTCAAAATTCAAACTCATAATATCTCTGGCGCATTGTTTTGCTATTTCCCAATGTTTGTGCAGGTTTATATTTTCCGTAAAATAGTTCATGATACGGACTTCAAATTCTTCTTTTTTCATGCCTCCTCCTCCTTTGGTTCAAATCAGGCTAAAGATCATTACACCATGCCCAGTATGGTATATTTTAAAATTGTTATGGTATTTAAGATATGATTAATTTATTGTTTTTTCAACTTGAATTTTGAAATAAATCTTTATTGGATATGGATTACCATTTCATGAGAAAAACAATTTATCAATCATGCCAGATGATTATGAATGAGCTGCATGAAATCAATGGTTTTTCGGTTCGCGGACGACGAGGATGTTTACCAACACAAAAGTTGAAAGGGCGTGACCCAACAAATCATACGTTCGGGTTTCGTTTAACCACTAATTATCAAGATATTGGAGAACCCTAATGGATTCAGAAGGTAAAGAATATTCCCATCCGGAATTAAATATTCAAATAACTGCCATTGGTGGAAGTTATATTCTCATAAAAGAAGCGCAAATGCAATTTGACGGTGAAACTATATTATATCTGATCGGTTCGGCAATTTTTGATACCACATGCTGTGGTGTCGGCGGATGCGCATACGCGCTGGTTCCCGGAATTGTCCGGAAATGGAAATTTAAAACCGACCCGGAGGGGCGACCGGTTTCAATGATTTCGCCGATTTTGCAGCAAAATATGCAGGAAAAAATAAAAAAATTTATTTTTAAAAAAGAGCCGGTTCATCAGGTAAATTTTGATGTTTTTGAAAAAAGTTGAAATGGTTTTTCAAACATGGCTTCCATACTTTTCCAATAACCTGTAAATTGTATTTGCGCCGAACCGGATGGCATCAACAGGGACCCGCTCATCAGCCGCATGAATCGTCTTAAAGAAGTTAAAATCCGGTGCAAGGTTCATGGGTAAAAAACCATAGGACTGGATATTCAAGAGGGAAAAGAAACGTCCGTCCGTGACGCCGGGCAGCAGCATCTGCATGGGAATCCCTTCAGGATCGGCTTCGCGGATAATATCGGATAAAAGGGCGAACAAACCCAAATCTGTTTGTGCCGGGCATGGATCATGGGAAATAATATCAACGCCCACGTCTTTGCCAACAATCCGGCGTAGTTCAGAGATAAAATCAAACGGTGAAAATCCCGGAACAAGACGTCCGTCGAGCTGGATACTGATTTCTGAAGGGATGACATTTATTTTTTCACCGCCGCGTATCATTGTCGGGTTGATCGTGTTGTAGAGCATCGGTCTGAAACTATTTCCTTTTTCACCGAGAAGATTTAATATACTGTTCGTTAAGGCCGGTTTGAGCAGTTGATGAAGAACAAGCCCCTGGGCAAAGGGCATGGCAGAGGCAATGGTATGAATCATTTGTTCGGGTACGGTGGTGATATGCGGCGGCAAGTGTATTTGATCAATTTTGTTAAGCAGTCTTGCCGTTTTTGCCATGGCACTGCCTTTTATCGGGATTGCGCCATGGCCGCCAGGCCCCTTTATTTTTATTTCCATCCAGCAGGCCTGTTTTTCAGCCACCTGGATCGGGTAAAATTTTTGTCGGCCTATGTATGTTGCACACCCGCCGAATTCACCGATGGCGAACCGGATACCGGAAAATAGTTCAGGATAACGGGTTACAAGGTATTTTGCGCCAAAATCTCCGCCGGCTTCTTCGTCACTGAGAGCAGCAAAAACAATGTCACCGGCAGGTTTTAAGTTTTCCGCCTTTGCCCGTAAAAGGGCGGCAAGCATCATGGCAACACCCCCTTTCATATCTAAAGCACCTCTTCCCCAGACATATCCGTCACTGATTTTACCTTCAAATGGTGGATGGCGCCACGCCTGTTTTTCCGTTGTAACAACATCCACATGGCCGTATAAAAGAAGCGGTGGCGCAAGGTTCTTTCCTTTTAACCGGGTAATCAGGTTGGGCCGATTGGGATCTTTTGCGATCAGTTTGGGCTCAAAACCTGTTGTTTTCAGACACTGATTGATATATTCAATGCATGCCTTTTCATTGCCGGGCGGATTGGTCGTGTTAAAACGGATCAATTGTTGCAGAATTTTTTCCGGATGCTGGTAATCGATATGGGGACTGACGGGAGTTTTCATGTTTTCTCCGATTACGGTGGCCCGAAAATGAAAAATCGGGTTAACCGCGCATATAATTCTTCACAACGCCTTTATTTTCAATTGATAAAAAGCTTTTTATGGTAATGAATTACCACTGTATGAGAAAAATAACTTATCAATC
>JAOZOL010000041.1 GCA_029933295.1 Desulfobacterales bacterium
GTCCATCAAAAGGCACCACCTTTAGGGTGGTTCTGCCGCTTGTATAATTTTAGCATGTTCATACCGGAAGAAAAATTACATTTTTAAGTCGGCCCTGACAGCTATGACGGGGAAACGAGCTCAGGGAGCTAAAATCAAACGATTTTTTCAGAGAAATAATAAGGCCTGGCCGGATGGCTGATCGTTGCCTGTTGTGGCTCTCAGCAAGTCAATTTTTCGTCAAATTGCAATAAAATTTGAAATTTAAATTTAAAAATTCACATCACAGGAAACAACGGAATTGAAAATTACCATGATAAAAATTATTCAATATTAATTTTTTCTGCTTTCTTGAATCCCTCTTTTATTAAAAGGGAATTGTACCAGCAGGCAAATTCAAACATCCCCTGGTATTTTTCATCTTCATTGATAATGCCCAGACAAATTTCAAAGGCACCTCTTCCATAAGCATTGCTATAGGTTTCCAAATCCTTTGCTTGCAAAAATTCTCTGATCAGCATTTGGGATGTTCGTTTTGTTTTATCTTTTCGGATGTCAATGGGATCCTTGGGCTCAATAAACGGGTCCCATTTTTCATACCCTTTTTTCAGGATGTGTTTTTGTCGTCTGGGCGACATGCTGTCGAAAATCGCTTTTTTTCTAAATTCTGCATCGTTGGAGATATCAGTCATTTTTTCCCCCATTTAATTTATTTTTCATCTGCTGCATCAGAGGCTGGGGTGATGCCGAGATATTCCTCATTAAAATCTGTTATCAACGCCATGGATACTGGAATAAGCATGTCCGCAATTTTAAAATTTTTAGCCGATATGGCTTGGACAAATTCCGCCGATATGGCCATGAGTTGATTGTGGATAATATCATGATTAAACGTCGGATAACTTTTACCGGGCTTGAATCCCGAAAATCCGCATACATGGCCTTTTCCGCCGATTGCTTGAGGAATTCCGTAAATCCGGCAGGCAATCGGCCGATAATCATAGAGCATGCACAAATCCTGCTCATCCAACAGGGGGCAGCGGATTCTTTTCAATGAGACTTCTTTTATTGCCCTCTCGTCATCGCTGTCTTTCTGTGTTAGTTTGTATGCAGCCCGTTTAATTTTATACGTTTGTCTGTCCGCAGTGTTTGCTTTTTCTAACAACAGGTTGCGTTGACTGCCTTTAAATTGTTTGTTGAAATGAAAGTTGATATATAAGGATTCGATTAGAGTGAGATCAAACAGCGCATTACAGCAATCTGAGCATCCGGGTTTACACTGAACCTCTGCCGGAAATTTATTTTTCATTTGTTCAAAAATGCGCTCAACTTTTTCAACCATTGTTTCATATTTTTTAAAAAACGGTGTAAAATTTACCTCCATAAATGCCTCCCTATAAAAAAATATTACGAAAATGTTTCACGTGAAACATTAAATTTGCTGTAAAATATAATGTAGTGCCTATTTACCGATACAAAATCGATTGAAGATATTATCGAGAATATCCGGCTTAACCGTGTCCCCGACAATTTCAGACAGGGATGCCAGCGCGGATTTTAAATCAATGGATACCAGTTCAAACAAAGATGCCTGACGCAAGCCTGCAACAGCAGCCGTTAGAGAGGCAATCGCCTTTTCAAGTGCATTTTTCTGTCTTAAATTGGGAATGATTTTCTGCCCCATGCCCGATACGGATTCAAACGCAGTTTTTGCAATCAAATCTTTTAAATCATCTATGCCATGGTTATAAAGTGCCGATATTTCAACGTACTGTACTTCGCCCCATTCCGTCGGGCGATTAAAAGAAATTTTTTCTTCAGGGAGATCCGTTTTGTTAATCACAGCTATGATTTTTTTGTTACGAAATTTTTCAAAAAGTGCCATCTCGGTTGGATTAACCGATTTTCCTGCATCAACAGTAAAAAGAATAATATCTGATGTTGATATGGATTCCCATGCTTTATCAATACCAATCCGCTCAACAGGGTCCGGATTATCATGCATACCGGCTGTGTCTGTGACAATAACAGGAATCCCCTTTGTTATAAATGAATCCTCGATAAAATCTCTGGTGGTGCCAGGGATATCGGTGACGATCGATCTTTCCCGGTTGATTAGACGATTCATCAGGCTTGATTTTCCCACATTGGGACCACCAACGATGACGACCTTTAACCCCTCTCGTAAAAAATTTTCATTTTCATAATGCCGGATTAAATTTTTGATCTGAAAAATAATATTTTCCTCTATGCGTTTAACAAGCCCGCTTACAACTGTTGTGTCATCAAGATCATCCGGAAAGTCTATTGAGGCGTCGATAAAAGAAAGGATGTCGATTATTTCAGAGCGAAGAGATTCTATTGTCTTTTTTAATGCTCCGGAAATCTGCGCCATTGCCATGTCTATGGCGCTGCCGGATTTTGCATTAATGATATCGATTACAGCCTCTGCCTGTGTCAAATCAATGCGGCCATTTAAAAATGCTCGTCTGGTAAATTCTCCAGGTTCAGCAAGTTGGGCGCCGTTATGGATCAGAATTGTTAAAATGGATTTTAATACAAGAATACCTGCGTGAGATTGAATCTCCACCACGTCCTCGGTTGTATAAGAATACGGTGCGCGCATGATAACGAACAGGACTTCATCTATTATACGATCGTTTTTGGTGTCAACAATATGACCGTAATATAGACGGCGAGATTTAAAACAATGTGCGTTTTCAGGCACTTTATTATAGGCATTTTCAGGATTTTTTCGCCAGAACTTTGGTCTAAAGACCGTCAGAGCTATGTCAATCGCTTTTGGACCGGATATTTTTATAATACCGATGCCACCGTTTCCCGGCGGGGTGGAAATTGCTGCAATTGTTGAATTATCCATAGCTGATAAAATCTATTTTTTTTTCTCCTGACCTTGCTTTTTATTAGCCTTTTTTTTTGGAAAAATAATCAGCTTACGATAATATCCTTCTCCCACACTTTGCGTTCGTACTGACCGGTTATTTTTCAATGTAACGTGAACAACACGTCGATCATGGGCATTCATTCGATTCATAGTTGACGGTTTTCCCGTTTTTGATGTTTTTTTTGCAAGCCGTGATGCAAGGTCTTTTAATTCGGTTTTTCTTGATTCAATATACCCTTCCACGTCAATGATAATCCGATTTCCTTTTCCGCATTGTTTGTTGACAACCTTGTCAAGCAGGTATTGTATGGCTTCAAGGGTCTGGCCTTTTTTACCAATAAGAATGCCTGGTTCACTTCCTTTAACTTTAATCCACCATTGATCCGCATCCTTGATTGCCGTCATGTCAGCGTCGATGGATAATGCCTTAAAGATTTTTTGAGCCAGTTCCTGGGCGACAGTCAGCGCCGCTTCATTGGCGACTGCGTCCGCAGGTGCCGGTTTTATTTTTTTTTCATCGACCGCTTTGCTCGATTTGGCAGGTTTAACCGGTTTTCTCGGTTTAGCTGGTTTGTTCGGTTTAGCCGGTTTTTTGATTTCTCCAAATGCTTCATCAACCAGTGCGGTGACGGTCTCCTTGTGCGAGAGCTCGCTATTTGGTTTTAATTTATCTTTATCATGGATCGCTGATTTTGCGTGCGCTTTATCTGAGACAAAAACACGAATCAAAGCTTTTTTGGTACCCACAAGCCCAAAAATTCCACTTGAACCATGTGAAATAATATCATATTTCAACTTTTCAACAGAAATATTCAATTCATTGCATGCCAGTTGAACCGCTTTCTCAACGCTTTTTCCCTCAAAGTCTAAAAAAGACCGCATGAAATTCCTCCGAACTAAGTAATTTTCTTTGTAATATAGTATTGTTGTGAAATTGACAGAATATTGTTTGTAAGCCAGTAAAGAACGAGTCCTGCCGGGAAATTAACAAATATGACGGTAAAAATAAGCGGCATCATCATCATAAACTTGGCTTGTGAGGGATCACCCGGGGGTGGTGATAATCTTTGCTGTAAAAACATCGTGGCACCCATTATAATCGTTAAAACGGGTATACCATAGGGGGGGGTCATCATAGGGACAGAAAAATTAAATGTAAACAGCCGATCCGGAGCCGATAAATCGGTGACCCACCATAAAAAAGGAGCGTGTCGCAATTCAATAGCGCCGTACAACATTCTGTAAAAAGCAAAAAATACCGGAATCTGAACAACCATGGGAAGACAACCGCTCAGGGGGTTGACTTTATATGTTTTATACAACCCCATGGTCTCCTCGTTCATTTTCTTTTTATCATCTTTATATTTTTTTTTAATCTCGGCCATCAATGGCTGAAGTTTTTTCATTTCAGCCATTGATTTGTAGCTCTTTGTCCCCAGCGGCCAGAAAATAATTTTAAAAAGAAGTGTCAGTAAAATAATGGCAATTCCATAATTGGGTATAAAGTGTTCATAGATATAATCCATCAGCCAAAGACAGGGTTTTGCAATGATATCAAAGAATCCGAAATTGATTGCTTTATCCAGATGCCCCCCAGCTGCTTTTAAAACAGACATACGCTTGGGGCCTAAAAACAGGGAGTAATCATATTGCTTCTGTGTCCCTGGTTGCAGCGCTTCTGTCTTTTGAATATATTGTACATTCAGTAGATTGTTTTTCTGGTTTAGGCTTACCTTGATTGATGCATCAGAAGATGTTTCCGGAATCAATACGGTCATGAAATACTGATCGCTCAAGCCCGCCCAATCGATGGTTCCCGTAAATTTATTTTCCTTGTCGAGGTCTTTAATTTTTATTTCTTTTAACTTATTATCAATAAATGCAAATGGCCCTTCAAAGGTAAATCGTCTCTTGCCGGTGGGCTGTGAATTTGTCATCGATACAATCAGATCTCCTTGTTTCGATCGTGATGACATATTTTTTAAAATCACATCCAGCTTTATTTTATAACTATCAGCATAAAAGGTGAATTTTTTTTCAATCAAAAGCCCGGAGCTTGATTGCCGGAAAAAGGAAACAGATTGGCTGCCATCTTTAACTTTTAACGTTGTTCCTGAAAAGTCTGTGGTAAAAACAGCGTTTGATATTCCGGATACCCCTTCTCCTGTAAAATTTAAAAGAGCGGTTCCCGGTTTATTGATTTCGGAAATCAGTTCTTTTTTTGCGGAGTCTTTCTCAATGCTTTCTTTATACTCCTGCAGAACGAAACTGACAATTCCGGCGCCTTTTTCAGATATTTTTGCCGAATATAATGGTGTGTTAATCTGCAAGGTATTAAAAATCGTTCCAGGGGTCTCAATTATTTCACTATTGATGTCAGTTGATTCTTTCGCAGATGCCGTAATCTCATTTTTCTGATGGTCTGTCACCGGCGATTCTGTTATTTTTTCAGGTTCCGGCAAAGGTGTAACCGGCTGTTTGCCTACAAAAACAAATTCCCAGACCACAAACACCAAAAAAGACAGCGCAATTGCTAAAAACAAACGACCTTGTTCCATATTTTACTCCAAAAATCGCATCAGTGATCGAATCAAATTCAATCAGGTCAAGCGTTTAAATAAAAAAGTGATATCCATAACAATATGCACCAGTTAAGTGCACCTTGTGAGGGTGCAATGGACGCAACAGCAGGGAAGGTATGGATGTTGTGTGTCGAAAGGTTTCAACAGGGTTGTTTTTCGGCAAAAAAATTTGGCGTGATTTTTTGTGGTCACAACTATTATTCGGTTGCCGGGCCATTTTTTTATATGCTTATGGAACTGGATCAATGCCGCCCGGATTAAAGGGATTGCATCGCAAAATCCGTTTAACCGCCAAATATCCACCTTTTAGTGTGCCATGCCGCAATATCGCTTCATACGCATACTGAGAGCAGGATGGATAAAACCGGCATGACTGCCCTAAAACAGGAGATATAAAAATTTGGTAGAACTTTATTATAAATAAAAATAAATATTTAATTGTTTATCTCCTCAGTTTGCCGAAAAGCATTCCCAATGAAGTAAATACCTCTTGTGAAGATAACGCTGCTGCGGTTTTCTTCGCAATAATATTTAAATTCCAGTATCCAGTCAGCCCTTTTTTGTTTAACCGAAAATATTCGCGAATCAAACGTTTTAACCTGTTTCTTAAAACCGCATTGCCCACCCGTTTTGATACGGTGATGCCCAAGCGTGAATGTTCAGATCCTTCGATGGATTCTCTGGGCACATAAAGGATAATAAAATTTGAATCCTGAATTTTGTTCCCGTATTTTGATAAAAAAACAAACTCAGGCCGTTTCAAGATTCTATGCGATTTTTTGATTCCAAATTGACTTGCCGTCAGTCGATCATCAATCGATATTTTTTCTTCTCGCATAAAAACAGCTTGGATTTAAAATAGCTATTATCTTCACAAATTTAGGTGCGCAATGTAAAACTCAAACCGTCAACCGTTTTCTTCCCTTGGCCCGTCTTCTGTTGATAACGCGTCTTCCCTGCTTTGTAGACATCCGTTTTAAAAAACCATGTTTCCTTGCCCGCTTAATTTTGCTGGGTTGATATGTCCGTTTCATCTCTAATCGTCCTTGTTATTTATTAAAACCGTTGTATTTTTTTAATATGTTAAAATGAGACTCGAATTAAATTTCTTTTCCTAAGATAATCTTAAATTATAATCATAAAATATACAATAAAGTCAACATCAAAAAAATTTACTTAAAAATCGGGTTATTCCAGATAAATCTCCACAATATTAAATTCTTCGATGTGAAATCCGGGGGCCGGATATATCACCACCTGTCGCTGAAGATGTTTTTCAAGGGATATAATAATATCATTTTCTTCTCCCAATAAAAGGTCGGCGATTTCCGGATGCACCCGAAGGCTGATTTTTTCCCCCTTAACATCGGAAGACAGACGTAGGATTTCTCGATAAATATTGTTACAAATCGTCTGTTTTGAAAGCAAGATCCCTTCGCCATCACAATAAAAACAGGGCTCACACAGCATGCGGTTTAATGATTTGACCGTCCGTTTCCGGGTCATCTCAACCAGCCCCATATCAGATATGGGCAATACATTTGTTTTGGATTTGTCTTTTTTTAAAACCTCTACCAGTGAGTTATAGACTTTTTCCTGGTTTGACTTTCTCTCCATATCGATAAAATCAATAATAATAATTCCGCCCAGGTTTCGAAGACGTATCTGATACGCAATTTCTTTAATCGACTCCAGATTTGTTTTTAACACTGTTTCTTCAAAATTGTGTTTTCCCACGTAACGGCCGGTATTTACGTCAATGGCTACAAGCGCCTCCGTGTTTTCAATAATAATATAACCGCCGCACTTGAGCCAGACTTTCTTTTTTAGTGCGCGCCCGATATCCCCTTCAAGGTTATAGGCATCAAAAATAGGTTCAGCGCCTTCATATTTTGATACCGATTCTTTTAGCCGTGGCATAAATTTTTCAATAAAAGATAAAACAGATTTATATACCGTTGGCGAATCAATGATCACCTTGTCAGCATCGTGAGCAAGCAGGTCCCGGACACTTCTTAATGTGACGGTCAGTTCCTCATGTAAAAGAGAGGGTGTGGCTGCTGTTTGGAAGTTTTTCTGAATATCCGCCCACAAATTAACTAAAAATTCCATCTCCTTGACAATTTTTTCTTCCGTCAGTCCTTCTCCGGCAGTACGGACTATGTAGCCGAAATTTTGTTCACGCAAAGAAATCACAAGGTCTTTTAAGCGCAGTCTTTCTTCTTCATCCGTAATACGCCGTGAAATTCCGATATGATCCACAGTGGGCATCAATACAAGAAACCGGCCGGGAATTGATATATATGATGTCAGGCGGGCCCCTTTACTGCCGATGGGAGAGCGGGCAATTTGTACCAGAACATCCTGTCCTTCCACGAAAAGTTCTTCGATAGCGGTTTTATTTTTTGGGGCGGATGAATCGATTTTATTTTTTTTGTTTTTAGGCCCAAGATCGGCTTCATCCTCTTCATCATTGTTTGATAAATAAACCCGGTCAAGGTATCCATTGGTTTTTTCGTCAATCACATCATCCACATAAATAAAAGCGGCCTGATTTAGCCCGATATCCACAAAAGCGGCCTGCATTCCCGGAAGGACCCGCTGAATTCTTCCCTTATAAATATTCCCTGCGACATTCGACTCGTCACTGCGATCCACATAAAGCTCGACAATGGTGCCGTCTTCCAGCAGGGCCACCCGAATTTCCGGGCCGATCGCATTAATTACAAGTTCTTTAAACATAAAACAAATACCTTCAATTTTTATAAATACTTATCTTCCATCAGTCAGACAAACGGCTATTCAGCCAGCTTTTTTTTTACAATTTCAGCCCGGCAAATAACGTCATCTGAAAAATCAAATATCGATGCAATCACGTCACCGGGCCGGACTCTCATTCCCGGAATCACATTTAAATGTAATTTCAGTTTTGTTGAAGAAAGCCGTTTCATATTTAACACAATCTCTTTTAAGTCAACCTGTTTTTTACGCCCTTTTCGCGTTATTTGATGAAATATCCATTCTGGGGCGTCATTAAATTCTTTTAATTTTTGATGGGAATATTCGTTTTCTGAGATAGAGATCATGTATAAAGCTGTTTTGTCAAGAACAGGGATTGATTTTGCCGCAACTGTTCGGCAGCCTAAAATCAAAAGTCCCTCCGGTAATTGCATATTTAAGCTGGAAATCATTTTTTGTTTGTCAATGGCCTTTTTCAGTGTCAGACAAAACAAATTTTTCTCGCTTTCCATTCCCACAGGAAGAGGGTCATGAAAGGATATTTTCGGTTTGGGGTGAAAGCCCTGGGAAAATTTTACCGGCAACCCCGCTCGCCGCAGGGCACGGATAAAAATGTTCACCAGTTCAAGGTGTCCGAAATATTTAGCCGTTCCTCTTTTTGCGTATGAAATTTCCACGCGGTTTTCATTCGTTTCGGGTTGAACGGTTTTTGTGTCTGATAAAACCGCCTTCACCTTGTTGCCTGAATTAAAAGAAAGGGGCATGATTTTTTCAAAATCGCATACTCCGCATCCCAGACAGTCTCCCTGGCGGCAGTCTGGTGTAGATCTTTCAGACAATGCGTTATTATATTCAGCCTGTAAGAATTTTTTGGATACCCCGGTATGTATATGGTCCCAGGGTAGTGGCTCATCGAGTTTTCGAAGGCGTGTGGTATAATAATTGATATCAATACCGGCTTCTTCAAGCGCTTCTTCCCACAAGCGAAAGTTAAATTTATCCGACCAGCCGTCAAAACAGCACCCTTTATGATAGGCAATTTCAAGCAGGGGTGACAAACGCCGGTCACCCCGTGCCCACAAGCCTTCAATCAGACTGACTTCGGGTTTTTGCCATTTAAAATTCACCCCCGGCATTTTTAATTGCCGCCGCAATGAAAAAATTTTCTCCTGTGATTCCTTTAAAGACAATTGAGGTGCCCATTGAAATGGGATGTGCGGTTTTGGAATAAATGTTCCAACGCTGACATTGATATTAGACCTTCGTCCGCCGGTTTTTATTTTTTTCTTTACCCGCCGGACCAGGTCTATGATGGCACGCACATCGTTATCCGTCTCGGTTGGCAATCCGATCATAAAATAGAGTTTAATCAGTCCCCATCCCAGTTCAAACGCATTGGCAATGGTTTCAAAAATTTCATCTTCGGATATATTCTTATTGATCACGTTCCGAAGTCGCTCGCTCCCGGCTTCCGGCGCAATGGTAAATCCGGTTTTCCTGACCTGTTTGATTAGTTTCATTAATTCCGGCGTTAAAGTTCCGGCTCGTACTGACGGCAGTGAAATCGCAATATTCTCAGCCGTATATAGACTGATTAACTGATGCATCAGAGAAGACAGGCAGGAATAATCACCGGTGCTCAGGGAGAGCAAAGAAATATCCTCATACCCGGTAGCTGCAAGCGAAGTTTTAACTATGGATAACAGGTTTTCCACGGATCGTTCCCGAACCGGCCGGTAAATCATCCCGGCCTGGCAGAACCGGCACCCTCTGGTACATCCACGGGCGACTTCAATCCGCAGCCGGTCATGAACCGGTCGGCCATAGGGGATAACCGGGGAATTCGGAAATGCGGTTTTATCCAGATCAGCAACTATTGCACGATTCACATGGGTATATTCGGGATATTTCGGCTTGATATGATGAAAGTCCGGTCCTTCGTAGACGGGTTGAAAAAAGGAAGGAATATAAACCCCCTCAATCTTAGCCCATTCGGTTAACAGACGATTTTTGTCAAGGCCGTCGCCGGCCTTCCATTTCATAAAACATTGAGCCAGTTCCATGATAACCGTTTCACCGTCACCTATCACCATGGCATCAAAAAACTCAGCCATGGGCTCCGGGTTAACCGTGCACGGGCCGCCGGCAATGATAATCGGAGAACAAGCATCCCGCTGTGAGGAATAAAACGGGATATCGGCAAGGTCCAGCATCATCAGGACATTGGTATAGTTTAATTCATACAGAAGACTGAACCCGATGATGTCAAGCTGTGACAACGGTGTATTGGTTTCCAGAGAGCTTAAAGGTATTTTTGCTGCTTTCAGGTAAACTGCTGCGTCTGCCCCGGGCGCATAGACACGCTCCGCTGCTATATGTTCATTCTGGTTAAGGATATGATACAGGATCTGCAGCCCGAAATGAGACATCCCGATTTCATATAAATCCGGAAACGCAAGCGCTACGCGCAACTTTACACGTTCTGCATTTTTTTTAACAGAATTTATCTCATTGCCCAGATATTGGCCTGGCTTTTCAACAAGGGGCAGAATCTCCTCTATGGATTGATATTGCATTTTTTATATGTCGCTATACCAGTATTACTGCATACCGGCCTGGACAAACTCCAGGGTCTGACGGACATCCTCTTCGAAAAAACAATTCAATCCTTCGTGCCAGTCTTCCTCTTTTAATTTTTTCCGTATGCGAGTCATCGTATCTAATCGCATTAGCTTTTTAATTCTCGTAAACGGCCGGTTGGGCGTGTCTATCCACATGGAAATAATCTGTTTTGCCCGATTGATCAATTCGTCTTCTGCAACCACTTCATCAACAATCTGCAATTCTTTTGCCTTATATACATCCATCATTTCGCCGAAAAACATGACATCCCTGAATTTTAAACTGCTGTCAAATCCATACCGCATGACCTCATCCTGCGCGATGGTCAGAGGAAGACCTATTTTAATTTCACTCATTCCGATTTTGATTTTCGGATGATCTTTGACGATTCGGTAATCCGCCGCCATGGAATAAATCAGACCGCCGGCTGCGGCATGTCCGTTTAATGCCGCCACCACCGGTTTGCTGCAGGAAAAAAGAGAAAGCAGAACTTCTTCTTCCATATCAAAAAATGTGTCTGCCTCGCTTTTGTCCTTGAAATTGATAAAGATCGGCAGATCAAATCCGCTTGAAAAAAACCGGCCCGATCCGGTTAAAACAATCCCTTTCGGAGAGGGATTGTTATCCACCTCTTCAATGATTTCCTTGAGACGTACCAGCATTTCCCGGTTTAAGGGGTTGGTTTTCCCGTTGTTTAACGTAACGATCTTGATATCGTCTTCCATGGTTTCTTTTAACATTGATTTCTCCTCTATATCCGAATAATTAAAATAATGTATTGTTATATAAATTTATAATTTTATATAATATAAAAATAACGTGTCAAGCAAGAATGATAACATTTGAAGAGGTAGACTATGATCAGAATTAATGAAAATTATTTAAAACTCCAAGCATCGTATCTTTTTTCCACAATTGCCAGGCGGATCAATGAATATCAAATGCAACATCCTGATAAAGAAATCATCAAGCTCGGCATCGGAGACGCCACCCGTGCTCTCCCAAAAGCCTGTATTGAGGCCTTTCACACGGCAGTGGATGAAATGGCGGCAGACGCAACTTTTCGTGGCTACGGGCCGGAACAGGGATACCCTTTTTTGCGGGAAAAAATAGCGGAAAATGATTTTTACTCAAAAAAAGTGGATATTTCTGAGGATGAAATTTTTATCAGCGACGGTGCAAAATGCGATACCGGAAATTTTCAGGAAATTTTCGCAACAGACATTACGATTGCCGTTCCCGATCCGGTGTATCCGGTGTATGTGGATACCAATGTCATGGCCGGACGAACCGGTGAATTTAAAAACAGCCGCTATCAGAAGATTGTTTATCTTGAATGCACTGAAGATAACAATTATCTGCCAGATCTGCCGGAAAAGCCGGTGGATTTGATATATTTGTGTTTTCCAAACAACCCCACCGGTGCCACGATTTCAAAAGGGGCGCTGGTAAAATGGGTCGATTATGCCAGAGAACACAAATCATTGATCCTTTTTGACGCGGCATATGAAGCATTTATCCGGGATGAATCCCTTCCGCATTCCATTTATGAAGTGGACGGTGCGAAAGAAGTTGCCGTGGAATTTCGAAGTTTTTCAAAAACCGCCGGGTTCACCGGCACCCGATGTGCATTTACCGTTGTGCCAAAAGAATGTATGGCGCATGACGCTTCAGGCAACCAGCACAGCCTTCACTCCCTATGGAACCGCCGGCATTCGACAAAATTTAACGGGGTCTCATATCCGGTTCAGAGAGCGGCTGAAGCGGTTTACAGCAAAGAAGGAAAAGAGCAGGTGACGAATATTATCAGTGGCTACATGAAAAATGCCGACAGAATCCGGCAGGAAATGGATGATTTAGGATTTTCATATGCCGGCGGGATGAATTCGCCGTATATCTGGATCAATGCGAAGATGGATTCATGGGATTTTTTTGACATGCTTTTGAAAAACGCCGGGGTTGTGTGCACGCCCGGGGCTGGATTTGGCACATGCGGCAATCAGTATATCCGGCTTTCCGCATTTAACAGCTTTGAAAATATTGAAAAAGCCATGAATCGGATTAAGGATTCGGTAAAAAAATAGTTTAGGGAACTTTCAAAAATTCTTTCATTTTGAAGAAGGAATTTGTATTCTTACGTAACAATGTTTACGTAAGCAAAAAAGGGGGCTTTATGGATAAGATTTTATCGTCGCGAGTAGATGAGTCAGTCATACAACAAGTTGGCATATTAGCCCGCGAACTCAATACTTCCAAGAAAGCCAAACATTTTCCGATGTCCGAAATAAATGTCCAAAAAGGATGGACGTGAAGCATATATTCAATCATCTTTAAATTCAGTGAATATTGCGGGAGAGATATAAGCGTCAACCTTGCCCTGAATAACTAATTCAAGGATTTGTCGCGGATTACCGCCGAATAAAATGCCGGATATCAGCACATTTGTATCAAGAACTACCTTTGTATTCGGCATTTCTATCTTCTTTTCTCACTACGATATCGACTAATTTCGTCCAGCACATCCTTTTCGGTGAGCGCCTGTTCTCCTGACTGGTTTGATGTTTCACCTCCTGTTTCCATCCAATGTCATACAAACTTTGTATATTGATTGGAAGCGTGCTTCATAATATGCCAGCGGCTTTTTAAAAGAGGCAAGATAAAAGGGACCAGGGTAACCGCATTTGAATTTAAATTTGAGGAAAACCCGTGAAAATGGTTTGTGAAGCGACATTTGATCATTTTTTGCTGCATGCATAAGTCAATCAAGAAAAATAAACCCGGATTGTGACTCTGTTTTCTTATAACATCAAAAAAATGATCAAGGAGCAAACAAACTGTTTTCACGGGTTATATTCCAAATGCGGTTACCCTGTAAAAGGGACAGCAGAAAGAACCGTTTCCCCGGATTTTTCCACCGCCGGTCCGGATGGGAGTGTTTTAATTGCCGCTGGTCTTGATATACGGCTCCAGCATGTCCTTTTTCAGGACGAG
>JAOZOL010000289.1 GCA_029933295.1 Desulfobacterales bacterium
GTACTTCTCTTTAAGTTCCTTCTTCTCATCACGGGCGTCCGTGACCAGGCTATAGGCAATATAATATTTGTAAATATTGCTCACGTAAGAAACGGTCTCCCTCCCGATTTTTTGGGCTGCCGCAACCTCCACATTGTCAAACCAGACATTCGGGTTCAAGCGCATTTTCGCGGTTTCTTTGCGGAGCCGTGCGACCATTGCCGGCCCGGCATTATAACTGGCAAGGGAAAACAGCATTTTATCAAGGGCGCCCATGGGCTGGTTTTCAAAATACCGGTTCCGGATAAATCGGAGGTATTTTACGCCCGCGTGGATGTTGGACTCCAGGTCGAGAACATCAGGGATGTTCACATTGGGATCGGCTGCCGTACCGGGCAACACCTGCATCACTCCCACAGCACCGCTTGGACTTTTCCTTGTCTGATCAATTCGCGATTCCTGATAGGCAAGGGCCGCAATCATCCTCCAGTCAAACCCATATTGTTCGGCGTACTTCTTAAAATATTTGGCAGCATTTTCAAACCGCTCAAACGCATCTAATTCCATGGGATTATTGATCCATTTGCAGGTTTTGAAATACCGGTTAAACAGCATGTTCCCCATGAGCGTTCCTTTTTTGTGTGAGAGGCCGAAATCATTGATGATTTTTTTGAGTTTCGGACTGTTTTTCCGGATGGCCCAGGCGATCTGCCCGCCCTGTCTGACGGTGATATCAAAATGAAATGTAAGTTTTTCAAAAATTTCCATCCAGCATTCCGCTTTATGGGAATCGATTATTGTTATGGGAATCATGCAGGCGTTCATCATTTCAAGAATGTCTTCATCTTCGAGCAATTCATTTGCCGGCTGGATATGGATCTGTTTTTTGCCTTGTTTCTCAAACCGGGAATTGATGTTTTTTAAACTCTCAAAATAACTGCTGGATTCTCTGACAAAAATGGTTTTACCGCTTAAATCATCAAGGGTGCTGATCTCAGGTGCGCCGGGGCAGGTGACCAGGATTTCATCCACACCCGACTGGCGGGGATTGGAAAAATCAATCTGTTTTTGACGATCGGGGGTAATGGTAAGATTGCCGGCTGCAATATCGCCAAGTCCTTTTATCAGGTCCGGAATCAACCGGTCCCGACGGGTCGGAATAATCACCACCCGGACTTCTAAAATATCGCGTTTTAATTTGTCATTAATGTAAGTTTCAAAGGATTTCACCTGGTCATAGGTCAACCCCCGCTGATCAATGCCGTCAAAAAAATAGAATGTTTTGCTGTATGGAACCAGAACGCGAACCTGGCTGCGTTTGGCCATTTTATCGAAATCGCCGGTCCATTTTTTGTTCAAAAACGTCAAATCCCTGCCAGCCGGCTTTTTCTTTTTTTGCAATGTTTTCCAGGTGTCGAAAAACATTAACCGCTTTAGGGTTGTCGCTGTTTTTTTGGGGTGGCTACAGGTAAAAATAAAAGTAATGATGAACAGAAGCACTACAGGAATCAGTATTTTAATTAAAACAGATCGATTCATGTCAAACTATTACCATCTTGAATACCCTGTGGATTTTTTAACTCTGAGCCTTTAAGATTAAGTCGGCGAGCGCTTTTTTTAACCGGGATTTTTCCTCATTGAGCTCCATTATACGCTGGGCCTGACTGAGTTTATCAAACCTTAAATTCTCAACAAGTATTTTAAGGTGTTAATTTTCAGCAATTAAACTGCAAAACAGATACCAAACATTTTCAAATATGCCAAAACAGTTAAAAGGCATATAAATTAAATATGTTATTGGAAAAGTAAAGAAGCGCAAGTAATATTTTTTTGTTGAAAACTAGCCATTTTGGCCAGGAATAACCATATTGGCTAAAGATTGATAATTTATTTAAATTCTGGTAGAAATATTTCGTTGTCGTTACAACGCTACCATCGTCGAAAAAATTTTTTAAAAACCATAAATAATCAAAGGAGGAACCCATGGCTGAGAAAAAAGATTTTATCGAAAAACAAAAAGCCCTGTTAAAAGAGTGGACAAAGCAATTTGACGACTTAAAGCTGAAGGCCAAAAAAGTACAGGTTGATGCGAGTGTAAAATTTGACAATTATATTGATGATTTGCGTGTAAAACTCGAAGATGCCAAAAACAAACTGGAAAGCATCCAGGAAGCCGGCGACAGCAAGTGGGAGGAATTGAGATCAGGCGTTGACAAGGCCTGGGAAGAAATAAAAGAGGTTGTTGATAAGGCGAAATCAAAATTTAGTTAAGGGTTCTGCCAAGGCAAGAAATTATCACGGAAGAATTGATGAAAAATATCAGATCCATCAGTACACGCACACAACTTTGTGCGATTATTGGAAATCCTGTAACCCACAGCCTGTCTCCGGCCATTCACAATGCCGCCTTTGCAGAATTGGGCATAGACTTCGTTTACGTGGCGTTTCGGGTTGAGAATGTAAAACACGCCCTGGCCGGCATGCGGGCATTGAAAAATTTTCGCGGCATGAGCGTTACGATCCCGCATAAAATTGACGCCATGAGCCATGTGGATGAAATCGCAGACGTTGATCTTAATATCGGTTCCATTAATACGATTATAAATGAAAACGGTAAATTAATCGGTCTGGGCACGGACGGGCCGGGGGCATTAAAGGCTATTTTAGATGCAGGGGTTGAAATTGCCGACAAGCGAATCCTTATGCTGGGTTCAGGCGGCGCGGCCCGGGCCATTGCCTTTACCCTTGCTCGAAAGACCTCTCTAAAAGAGCTTTTAATTTTAGACATTAATGAACCCTTAATAAAAAAACTGGCAAATGATTTAACGGCCGGTACGGAGGCGGATATTAAATCCGGGTTGCTTACCGACGTAAAGCTCGCTGATGCCATGGAAACAGCCGATATCATCGTTCACTGCACGCCCATCGGTATGAATCCAAAAGAAGGCGTATCCCTGGTTGCTAAAAAATTGTTCCGGCCAGGCCAGGTGGTATTTGATATTGTCTATACCCCCCTTGAAACAAAACTGCTTTCCGACGCAAAGGCATGCGGTCTGAAAGTTATTTCCGGCGTCGAGATGTTTATAAATCAGGCGGTTTTGCAGTTTGAAAAGTTTACCGGAGAAAAGGCTCCCATAGATGTGATGCGGCAGGTTGTTTATGAAAAGTTAGGGGCTATATCATGAACATTGTGTTGATCGGATATCGGGGGACTGGAAAAAGTGAGGTGGGCGCTATTCTTGCCGGGCGTCTAAAAATGACATATATCGGAATGGATGAACAAATCGTCAGACAGGCCGGTATGTCGATACCTGAAATTGTGGAAACATACGGCTGGCAGAAATTTCGCGATATGGAGTCTGAGGTGGCCCGTGATCTTTCAGGGCAGGACAATATAATTATTGACACCGGTGGTGGCGTAATTGAACGTCCTGAAAATATAATAAATATTCAAAAAAACAGCTGTGTGTTCTGGTTAAAGGCATCTGTAAAAACGATTGTTGAGCGGATTGAAGACAGCACCCAGCGTCCGGCGTTGACAGACGGAAAAACCTTCATCCAGGAGGTGGCGGAAGTACTGGGCCAACGGATACCCAAATACAAAACTGCCGCCCGTTACGAAATCGATACCGATATATTAACGCCTGAACAGGTGGCTGATAGGATCATTCAACTCTATGGCACATAGGTAAGTTCTCAAAAAG
>JAOZOL010000290.1 GCA_029933295.1 Desulfobacterales bacterium
TTTTTACGGGATCAAAAAACATATGAGTAACCTGATCAATGGATGAAATCATCATAAAAGGCGGACGCCCGCTTAAAGGGGAAGTAATTGTCGGGGGCGCAAAAAACGCTGCCCTGCCTATCCTCGCTGCATCGATTCTTACAGGCGGCACATTTACCTTTCATAACGTCCCGAAGCTTAAAGACATTGACAGCATCAAACAGCTTCTTGCCTCCATGGGGGCGGATGTGAAATCTAACGGGCATACCGTTTGTATTGACACCGCTAATCTGAACCATTTTGAAGCGCCCTATGAACATGTCCGAAAAATGCGGGCATCCATCCTGGTGCTGGGGCCTTTGCTCTCACGGATGAAAAAAGCAAAAGTCTCAATGCCCGGTGGCTGTGCCATTGGCGCAAGACCCATTGATCTTCATTTAAACGGATTATCGCTTCTGGGCGCGGATATCAAACTGGCACACGGCTATGTTGAAGCAACGGCTCAAAAACTTTCCGGAAATGAAATCTATTTTGATATCCCCACGGTCACGGGAACCGAAAACCTGATGATGGCGTCCGCCATGGCAAAAGGAACAACGATTTTGCGTAATGCCGCCAGGGAACCGGAGATTACAGCCCTTGCCGATGTACTCAATCAAATGGGGGCGGATGTCCAGGGCGCCGGATCTTCGGTCATTACAATCAAAGGCGTCAAAAAACTTAAACCCGTTACCGTCAGCATTATTCCTGACCGCATAGAGGCTGGTACGCTGATGGTTGCCGCAGCACTGACAAACGGGGACATTAAAATCAAAAACTGCGACCCCAATCATTTAAGATCAATCATTCACAAACTGGAAAAAACAGGTGTCGATATCAAGATCCTTAAAAATACGATCCGGGTAAAAGGCAACCTGCCCATTAACAGCATTGATCTTAAAACCATGCCCTATCCCGGTTTTCCCACGGATATGCAGGCCCAGTTCATGGTATTAATGTCTGTTGCAAACGGATTTTCCGTGATTGACGAAAATATATTTGAAAATCGATTTATCCATGTAAGCGAACTTTGCCGCATGGGCGCAGACATTACCATCTCGGGCAGCCATGCCATGATCAAAGGTGTTGCCGGACTTTCAGGCGCGCCTGTGATGGCAAGTGATCTTCGGGCGAGTGCATCATTAATCCTTGCGGGTCTTGTTGCGACCGGCACCACTCGCGTCAGCAGGGTATATCACTTAGATCGCGGCTATGAATCCCTTGAAAAAAAGCTGGCCAGCCTGGGGGCCGCGATAAAACGCGTTTCATCATAAACCAAGCCAGAATATGGAAGCAGATACAGGTTCAGTCACTTCCAAAACCGTACAAAAATTTTCCAGCCAGATATCCGACCCAATATTTTTCCGGCCGGTCATCCCCCTTCTTATCTCTTATATCTCAGGCATTATCAGTGCATTTTACATCCACGGTCTGACAAAATTCGCAGTTATCGGTATTGCTGTAACCTCAATAATTATCATCTTTGCCCTGTTTTTACGCAAAAACAACTCCCTGGCACCATTGGCCCTGTTTCTCTGCCTGGGCTACCTGGCCCTGACGCCATGGACAATGTCAGAATTCCCAACCGACCATGTTTATCATTATGTGGATGATCACCGCCAATGGCAAATCACCGGAACCATTGATGCGGAACCCGTAAACCAGACATATCGGCTTGTCTGTATTTTAAACCACATTCAACTCTCGCAGGCTTCCGGCAACAAACCACCTGTTGCGCTTCGCGGAAAAATAAGGTGCAGTATTTATAAACAACTACCCGATCTCTCCGCAGGTGACCGCATTACATTTTTCAGTAAAATTAAACCGTTTACAAATTTCAACAATCCCGGCGGATTTAACTATAAACAATATATGGCCTTTAAAAATATCTGGGGCAATGCATATACATCTTCAAAAAAATTGAGCATTAATACATCAAATACCGGTTTTAAAAACAAACTTTGCGGGGTGCGAAAAAAAATTAAATCCCTGATCAATCGCACAACAAAAAAAGAAGCAAACCAGATCTTAACTGCTCTGACTTTAGGCGACCGCCAAAAAATTCCCGATTCTCTCAAAAACGCCTTTGCGCGCGCCGGTATCAGTCATATTCTTGCCATTTCCGGACTTCATATCGGCATTGTCGCCTCGGTTGCATTCTTTTTCTTCAAATGGCTGCTCTCTTTTTTCCCGCCGGTGTTGCGCTATGCCTGGTCGAAAAAAGGCGCGGCCCTGCTTTCTATTTTCCCGGTAATTATTTACGGCATACTGGCCGGCATGTCTCCGTCAACCCAGCGGGCAGTGGCCATGGTGGGCATTTTTTTGCTGACATTCTTAATGGAACGGGATCATGACCTGCTAAATACGCTGGCAATTGCGGCAATGGCCATTCTTGTGATCAACCCGCCTTCACTTTTTTCCATATCATTTCAACTTTCTTTTACTGCCGTATTATTTATTATTTATGGAATGTCTAAAACCAGGGCTTTCAGGAATAAAGCGTTCGGAAATCAATCTTTTCTTTTTAAAACGGTTTATACCTTTGTTCTTGTATCATGTTTTGCCATTATCGGAACCGCCCCCCTGGTCATGTTTTATTTTAACCAGGTCCCGATATTGGGAATTTTATCAAACCTTATTTTCGTACCCTTAATCGGATTTATTGTGGTTCCGTTAAGCCTTTTTTCTGTTCTGGTACTATTTCCTTTTTCCCCACAAGCCGCTGCATGGGGGCTTAAAATCTGCGGCATTATTTTAAATCATTGTTCCCCCTTGCTGTATCACATATCCGGCCTGTCATTTTGCACGATCAACACCGTTACCCCGTCAATTCTTGAAATCATCTGCATCTATGGCCTTTTATGGTGTCTCATGGAACTGATCATACCATTTTCTTCTTCTTCAAACAAAAAGACCGAATGCCGTGACAACAAAATGATTCTCCGCAAATTGCATGGGACAAACACTGAAAAACCAGCCAATCTTTTGAAAAAAAAATTGGGCCACGGCATATCACATCATTTTCAGACCATGACAGCTTGGATGTTTTCAAACAACCACGGGGTGAAAACAATCCTGCTGATTCTTACCGTGGTGTTAATCGCTGACACCTGTTACTGGATTGACAAACGTTTGTGGAACGACAAGTTTAAAATCACCATCATAGACGTGGGCCAGGGGAACGCAGCGCTTCTTGAGATGCCGCATGGACATTGCGCACTCATTGACGGCGGCGGGTTTACGGACAATGCTGTCTTTGATGTGGGGGCGCGCATTGTCGGGCCTTTTTTATCAAGAAATAAAATAAGAACAATCAATACAATAATATTGACACACCCGGATAGTGATCACTTAAACGGTCTGATCCATATTCTCAAAAAATTTCATGTCAAGCGGGTGTTGACCACCCATGACATTTCACAATGCGATACATACAAACAATTTATTAAAATAATACACGAAAAGAACATCCCGAACCCTGCCTTTGAAACCATGCCGAAAACAATAACCTTAAACGGTGTCTGCTTGGAAATTCTCAATCCGCCTGACAATTTCAGTAATCTCCGCAGCCATGATGCATGGCGAAATTCAAACAACAATTCAATGGTCATTAAAGCAAGTTTTGGGGATCAATCGATATTGTTTCCCGGAGATATTATGAAAG
>JAOZOL010000042.1:0-11534 GCA_029933295.1 Desulfobacterales bacterium
TAAATCAATAAATGTATGAACACATTGTAATTTTGATAATTTTATGTATGATTAAGTAAAAAAGAATTTTTTTTCTTCAGACCATGACTGATATATCAGTCATAGCTGTGACAGGAGAATTCCGATGGGAGAACCAAGCACAAAGTTGGCTTTGATTGAATCGGCAATTAAAATATTTCAGCAAAAGGGGTTTCAGATGACCCGGGTCTCGGATATTGTGTCTGCCGCCGGGGTCGCCCAGGGCACGTTTTATAATTATTTCAAGTCAAAAGATGCCATTTTTCGTGAAATTTGTAATGATTTCATAGACCAGCTCAGAATACTCTTTGTTGAGCGAACCGAGCATATGTTTGACGGTAATACGGCAGATGAAGTCGTGCATAGCGTTCATGCCGTTATTCGTGATGCGTTTGTGGTTTATCAGGAAAATCTTGCGGTTGCTGAGATTTTATTCAGAGAGGGGATCGGCAATGGCGGACTTTTTAAAGAGATATATGAAGGAACTCAGGCCCTGTTTCTTGATTTGATAGAGGAACAGGTTGGAAAAGCAAAAAAAAGGGGGTTCATGCATTTTGAAGATGCAAAAATCGCTTCTGTTTTTTTGTTTGGTCTGTTTGAGCGGAGCGTTTTATATTTTATGGTAGTTCAGCAAGATACGGATATGGCAAAGCTTGAGCGGTTGATGGCAGATTTTATATTAAAGGGCTTGTCGTTTGATTCTAAAGAAGGAATGGGGTCAAACCTTGATTAGTGATTATAGAACAAAAAAAATATTCCTTGATGCGCAATCCTATAATCACTAATCAAGGTTTGACCCCATTGCCTGGCAGGTGTTGAAGTCAAACCCCCGGCGGCGTAAAAAAGCAAAGGCCTTTTTTTTAAATTCCTTTTTTTCAAGGTTTCCCCATTGTTTCATCTTAGGGGCCAGGGCCGCCCATGCTGCCGATTCCTCGTCATAGCCGTCAAGTACCTCCCCTATGATTTTTTCGGAAATCCCCTTTGCCTTAAGTTCATACCGCAGGGCATAGGCCCCTTTGGGGCGGAAATTACGCCGGTTTTCAACAAACAGGCGTGCAAACGCCGGGTCATCGATGAGTTTGTTTGTTTCAAGCCTGTTAATTGTCTTTGCTACGGCCTCGGCGGTAAAATTTTTATCCTTGAGGTATCTGACAAATTCAGCCCGGCTTCTGGGCCTGAATTTTAGAAAATAGAGGGCCCGGTTGTAGGCCTTGTCCGCATCATCCATTTTTTTTAGCTGATCAATCCGGTCCCGGCTGATTTTGTCACCTGTTTTAAGATCCAGGGCCTGCGCGCTGTTTACAGAAAATGCGTATTGATCGTCGATGAAGATATTGATGCGGTTTTTATTTTTTTTCTGAACCGTTATTTCGGTGATGATATTGGCATTATTCATTGTACTTGAGGTTTGAAAGTTCGTTTAATGCTTTTCTGATTTCATGGGTGCCTTCAACAAAAATTTTGTGGACCGATTTATACTCCTGCTTGATGTCTCGCAGCGGGAACCGGCCGTTTGTTTTTTTCAGATATTTATAAGCAAGATCACGAACAGCCTGCCAACTGTCTTTGCGGCTCTGGGTTCCAAGTGAGATCAATTTATCAATATTTTTTAAATAATTTCGATGAAAAGCGGATTTAAAGTATTTCATAGGGGCTATCATCCAGAAAAGCATACAAAGCACCGCCGCACCGCCGCCTGCGCCAATGGTAAACGGATCATAAAGCCCGCCTAAAATGCCGGCGGAAAGCCCCAAAAAAATAGCGGCTGCACCGGCAATCAGACTTATAACTAAACCGATTAGACCAAATTTAATGCGAAATTTTCGAAGCCGGGAGCGATAGTTTAAAATAGCTTCTAAAAAATGATCCAGCCGTTCCGCATGGGTCTCAACAAATGATGCAAGGTTGTCCAAACGATACCGGGGCGCTTCCAGAACAGAGGTTTTTAATTTTTTGCGCTGATTTTCAAGGTAATACAAAAAATTTTGGTCTTCGGGCGGATGGCTGTTTGAATTTTTTGCCGCACATGATGAATATGTCAGGTGAATTGCGGGGATGTCCTTTCTTCCGGTGATTTGAGACAGATTCCAGCACAGGGTGCCGTATACCTGCAGCAGATCGCTTAGTGAAGCACATTCATCGATTCGGTTTAAAACAAACAAAACCCTGTCCTCGAATGTCCGGGTTGAAACTGTCTCTCTTAAACTGGTATGGGACTCCCGAACAGTCCCGGCCTTATGCGGGTCAAAGAGTACCAGAACAAGGTCTGCAAGTTGGGCCAGGTCGCCGATAACCTTCTGGTAATCATATCCCCGGTCTCGCTCGGTAATGCTGTCGAGCATGCCCGGGGTATCGATTAGGGCAAGATTGGAAAGAAAGGGGGAGTTGACTTTTTTAAGGCGGAAATGTGAAGCAAACCGCTGGCCGTGTTTTTTTAAGATTTCAAACGGGTATTCCGGGTCATTGAGCAGAAACTTTCCGTCCCGTTCCTGTGTTACACGGATATTTTCGGTGTCGGCCACGGAATCATCATAGGTGATGATGGTAAAAGAATCATCCGTCGGGGCCTGGCCTATGGCCTGTATGTCGGCGCCGAGAAATTCATTGATCAGGGTGGATTTGCCAGATGAGTAGTTTCCCAGAATGAGAACCATGGGGCGCCATTTGATTGTGCTTTCAAGGGGTACATCGCTGTAGTTATATTTTTGAGCCACAGGCGTCAGATATTCTTCAATTGTTGCAACCATTTCAGTTCGCAGCGAATTCATATAGTTTTTCCGGTACATGTATGTCTCCTGTAAAAACAATCGTTATCCAATAAGCTTGGACATTATTTGTTAACTGGAATGGTCAATTAAAAAAGACCACTGTTTCACCTTATCAATCATTTCCTGAGGGTTCACCGGCTTTGCGATATAGTCATTCATGCCGGCAGACAGGCATTTTGCTTTATCTTCCGCCAGAGCGCTTGCCGTTAAGGCGATTATCGGTATATTCGGATCTAAAACTCCGGTTTCAGATAACCGTATTAATTTTGTGGCTTCATAGCCACCCATTTCAGGCATTAAAATATCCATTAGAACAAGATTGTATGTTTTTTTTTGCAGTGTTGTAATTGCTTCTTTTCCGTTATTTACTATATCAACCTGATAGCCGTTTTTAGTTAGAACTTTTTGAGTTACCATCTGGTTGACGCGATTGTCTTCAACAAGCAGGATTCGAATATTCTGCGATAGTGTTTCAGCAGCTGAATGCGTGGTGATGATAGGGCTTATGGGTTTTTTAATTATACCGGCCGGCGATTGAGATAATTCTTTAAGACAATTATATAGCTGGTCATGTTTTAACGGTTTCGTGAGGTATGCTGAAAATCCATTGTTTTCAAGAGTTTCAGCATCTCTTCGTTCGCCTTTTTCAGTCAGCATGATCAATGTGATATTTGAAAGTTGCGGGTCGGATTTGATTTTTTTCCCAAGGCGTTTCCCAGCCATTCCCCCAAGCCGATGATCGATAATGGCCGTATGAAAAGGTTTGTCTTCTGCCATAGCAGTTTTTAGTTTGTCAATCGTTTCATTTGCGGTCTCAGCGACATCAAAGGTCAACTTGAATGCCTTTAAAAGTTCACTTAGAATTTGCCTGTGAATTTTATAGTCTTCAACGACCAGAATGCGTTGGGCGAGCAATTGGGCCGGGATGTCAGACATGATATCCGGTTGCTCCGGTTCTTTGTCAAAAACCGCAGTAAACCAGAATTTGGAACCTTTTCCGACCTTGGTTATGACACCGATGGACCCCCCCATCAGTTCCGCGATATTTTTACTGATGGCAAGTCCGAGTCCGGTTCCGCCATGTCGCCAGTTTGATGAGGTTTCAATTTGAGAAAAGGATTTAAAGAGATGTTCCAATTCAGTATTTGAAATGCCCGCTCCTGTATCGATTACACTAAATTCAACAGTGACCCGGGTTTTGCTTTCTTTCTTGAGTGTTGCATGGATCGTGACTTCCCCTTTTTCAGTAAATTTAATCGCGTTGCCCGCAAGATTCAAGATAACCTGACGCAGCCGTCCGGGATCACCCCGGAGAAATGAAGGGATGTCATGATGAACGATACAGGCAAATTCAAGTCCTTTTTCACTGGCCTTAACAGACAGCAATTCGGTGACTTCCTCAATGGCAACCCGTATGTCAAAAGCAATGTCATCTAAGCTGAATTTTCCCGCCTCAATTTTGGAAAAATCGAGAATATCATTAATTATCGAAAGCAGGGCATTTGCACTGCTTTTAATTGTTTCTGCATACTCATGCTGTTCCATCGCCAGATCTGTGTCCAGTAACAGATCCGTCATGCCGATGATTCCGTTCATGGGCGTTCGGATTTCATGGCTCATACTGGCAAGAAATTCACTTTTTGCCTGGCTTGCAGCCTCGGCCTGTGCTTTTGCTTTGGTTAATTGTTTTTGCGCTTCTAAGATTTCCTTGTTTGCCTGCTCAAGTTCCAGATTGCGTGAAACGGCATTCTCGTAGGTGGATAAGAGCAAGTCAATGGTTTGGTATGGGGTTGCGGTAATCATGTGCGATTTACCGTTAAAAAATATTTTAACACCATTATCGGGAGCAGGGGTTTTTCGGAGTTCTTTGTTTTTAAAAATATTTTGAATTCTGGAAATTAATACCTCTTCGGTGTAGGGCTTTGTGATAAAGTTGTCCGCGCCGCACATTAATGCGTTAAAAATGTCTTCGGTGTCTGAAAGACTTGTCAGGAGTATGACGGGGATATTGTTTAAGCGGGGAACCGCTTTGATCTGGCGGCATAATTCATAACCGTCCATGATCGGCATGACGATATCGCTTATGACCATATCCGGCGTTTTTGTATTTAAAAAATTCATCGCCGCATGGCCGTTGTGTTTAACCGTGGCGGTGAACCCATAGGCTTCAAGAATTTTTTGTAAGAATAACGCCTGGGTGATGCTATCCTCAACCGCCAGAATATGATATGTTCTGCTATCGTTCATTTAGCCAATGTATCCTGTAGTGAAATATCCATTGTTATTTTCGTAAATTCCGTGAGATTTTGTTTAAGAAAGCGGTAATGTCAGGAGGCGATAGAATATAAGTTGCCGCATCCAGCTTGATCGCTTCTTTCGGCATTCCGAAGACGACACAGCTTTCGGAGTCCTGGGCGATTGTTATCGCTTTTTTTGTTTTCATCTCTTTTAATCCCACAGCCCCGTCACTACCCATTCCGGTGAGTAAAATGCCGATGGATTTTTTTTTATATGTTTGTGCAACGGATGAAAATAAGTAGTTTATTGGCCGTTTTAGATTGTTATCATTAAAAGTTTTATGAATATGAAAATTATGTGACGCGGTGATGCCGACCTGATGATCCTCGGGAGCGAAGTAAATATGACCGCTTTTAACTCGTTCACCGGCTTTAGGTATTTTAAGGGGTATTGGTGTTGTTTTGGAAAGCCATTCAACCATGCCTTCAAGAAATCCATTTGCAATATGCTGAACAATCATAATTGGTATCGTGAAATCGGTTTTCAGGTTTGAGAGGATGCTTTGTAAAACCGGAGGACCACCTGTGGATGCGCCGATTGCAATTATTTCAACCTGCGATCCGGCTTTGGCCGATACTTTTTGATGCAGATGTTCTTTTACATGACCATGCCGTTTTGTTTTCTGTTTTAGTAACCGGATGACTTTAACTTCGGACATGAGTTTAATTGTTTTGAGCAATTTTTCAACCAGGTGTTTTGAATCCGGGTGTCCGATGCCCGGGGGTTTTTGCGATACTGCAACCGCACCTGCTTTCATGGCTTTAAAAATATTTTCGGTCTGTTCAGGGGCGAATAGGGTGCTGTGAACGATAATCGGCACCGGGCATTTTTCCATTATTGACCGGGTTGCTTCATAGCCGTTTATGCCGGGCATCTGGATATCCATGATGACAACATCAGGCTTTTTGTTTTCCGTTAATACAACAGCTTCTTCCCCGTTTTTTGCCTCACCGGCAATTCGCAGAACCGGATCCGAATTTATGATCTGCTTTAAATATTCCCGGGTTGTCAGTGAATCATCTACGATCAGAACATTAATCATAACGATATACCCACGGTCCGGTTACGCCCCTGTTCCTTTGCCTGATACATACATTTATCGGCGGCTTTGATCATTTCTGAGGCAGAGAGATAAGATTTGTCTTCCCCATGGGTCAGGGAAGCAATTCCGAAGCTGGCGGTGATTTTGATAGTATTTTCTTCATCCGGTGTTTCTTCTGATACTTTATGGCGTAACCGTTCCGCAACGATTTTCGCGCTGTTTAATCCGGTTTCCGGAAGAACGATAATAAATTCTTCTCCCCCATATCTGGCAACCCAGTCTATATCTTTACGTAATGATGAATTTAAGCTTTGGGCAAATGATCTTAAAATAATATCGCCCATATGGTGACCGTATTTGTCGTTGATATTCTTAAAATGATCGATGTCGCAGATAATGATTGATAATTGTTGTTTATAACGGACTGCTCGTTTTATGGTTTTGGGCAGGTTGGCATTCATATATCCCCGGTTAAAAATTTCTGTCAGAGGATCCGTGATGGCTAACAGGGCAATCTCTTTATTTCTTAGTTTTAAAGAAGATTCAAGGCGGATTATCCGTTCAGCAGTGGTTAAACGTGCTATGAGTTCCGAATCATCCACGGGTTTTGTGAGGTAGTCATCAGCGCCTGCCTCAAGCCCTTCAATGATGTCATCCTTTGAATCTTTTGCCGTTAAAAGAATAAGATATACATAGCTTCCGAAATCATGCCGCCTAACAGCCCGGCACAGTTCGTATCCATCCATTTCAGGCATTATCCAGTCGGATATGACAATTGAAATCCGGTTGCTTAAAAGTATATTCATCGCTTCAAGACCGTTCTGGGCTATAGTGACATGATAGCCGTGATCTTCCAGCATGAGCTGAATTTTTAAGGCCTGGGTCCGGCTGTCCTCAACAAGCAGAATACCGCAGTCTCTTTTCATCGTGTTTGTTTTCCTTTAAAAAATTATATTAATCTTTTGATTACATCAAGCAGATTGCTCCTGTCAAAACTGCTTTTTACAATATAGGCATCTGCGCCGGCTTCGATTCCCCTTTCCCGGTCCACGCGGGAATCAAGATTTGTTACAAGAATTACCGGTGTTTCCGAACGGGATTGATCGCTTCTGATTTTTTTTGTCAATTCAAATCCGTTCATCCTGGGCATTTCAACATCCGACACCACGGCATCAAATGCGCGGGATCTGATCTGGTTATATCCGTCCTTGCCATCAATGGCGGTTTTAATTATATATCCGGATGCTTCAAGAATATTTTTCAGCAATGTCCGTGCAGTTAATGAATCTTCAACAATTAAAATTGATTTTTGAACCCCGCTTTTTTTTGCGTTGATTGTTTTCAGCATGCTTTGGGGCAAAGCTTTGCCGGCTGAGGTCTTGATAAGGTCGCTTACATTGAGGATTGGAACGACCCTTCCCGTACCAAGAATGGTGGCCCCTGAAATGTTGGGCACCCGTTTTAGTTGTCTGCCGAGATTTTTTACAAGTACCTCCAGTTCATTTATGATATCATCAACGATAAATGCGATCCGTTTATCACCGCTGCCCAGGATAATAACCGGCATGGAAAAGGTATCTGTTTTAAATTTTTGCTCGCTTGTCGGCATTTTTGGTGTCAGGCCTAAAACATCGGACAGGTTTACAAGTGATACGGCATGGCCTTTTATTGAGATCACCGTTCTGTTTTCAACTGTTTTGATTTCATCCGGCAGGATTTTTAAGATATGTTCAACATGAACGTTAGGTATAATAAAAAGCTGTTCGGAAACTGAAACAAGGATTCCTCTGAAGGTAGCCAAAGAAACCGGAAGTTCGATTGTAAATGTTGTACCGTGTCCGGGATCACTGTCGGTGAATATCATTCCGCCGAGATTTTCAATGTTTTCTTTGACAATTGCCATGCCCAGTCCGCGGCCGGAAATTTCCGTGATAATCGCACTTGTTGAAATTCCGGATTGAAATATAAGGGATAACAATTGTTCGTCCGTTAATTTTTTCGCATTTTCACTGGAAATAGCCCCTTTCCCGATAACTTTTTCCCGAATGGTGTTAACGTTGATTCCCCGGCCGTCGTCTTTGATGACAATTTTGACCTTATTGCTTTCCGGCTGGGAAACGGTTACAAGGATTTGTCCGCAGGGGGATTTTTGGTTTTGTTTCCGGATATTGATATCTTCAATGCCGTGATCGACGGCATTGCGCAAAAGGTGGACCATGGGATCTTTAATGCCCTCAAGAATCCGTTTGTCGATTTCAATATCGCCGCCGTAGAATTCAATGTCGACTTCTTTTCCCAGCTCCCTTGCGATATCACGAACCATTCTTGGGAAGGTTGAAAATAATGTTGAAAAAGGGAGCAGAGACGTCTTTTTTATTTCATCAAGGAGATCGTCCACCATGCCTCCGAGAAGCCGGTTGCTTTGTTCCACAGCCTTGATCAATTTATCTGTTTTGCGGGAAAAATTGCTTAAGTGTTTATCGTTTGATTCCGCAAATTGCACGAAACGATTTAAGAAACTATGGGTTTCGGATAGTTCTTCAATTTTTTTAAGGTCCGGCTTTACCGCTTCCCATTGTTTTTCCCAGAGCCTGATGGATTTTCCTGTTTCTTTAATCTGGTCAAGGTGCTGGTGCAGTATTTGTTTTGATGTAATCAGCTCTTCGGATTTTAAAAGAAGGGTGTCTAATTTTGCAATTGAAATGCGAACAGTATCTGCAAATAAGGGTTTTGTATGAATCTTTTGAGCGGGCAGGGCCTGTTGTTTGTCAGGCTTTAAGGTCGCTTCCTTTGCTTCATGCTGCAGGTTTTGTTTTGATAATTTTTCAGGACGCTTTTTTTTTTCGCTACTTTTTACATGGAAGTCAGATGATGGTTTAAGTTTTTTTTTAATTGTTTGACTTTCAATTGGTTTCCGTTTTTCCAAGTTTTCCATGCCGTCAGATATGAAATTTGTCAATTCTTCGATTGCCCGGTGAAAATTAGGGCGGTTTTCTTCGGAAGCTTCGAGATACTTTTCAATAATCCCCACTGCTTCATGAAAGGTGTCAAAGATATCCGTGGAAAAAAGCTGGGTCCCTTCTTTTAGTTTGCTGAAAACCCCTTCCATGGCCTGGCACAGCATCTCAATCAACGGAAGATTCACAGATCGGGCTGCTCCTTTTAAGCTATGGGCCTCGCGGAAGACAATTTCAACGCCCTGTTGGCGTTTTTCCGGGTCAATGCTTTTTTCCAGTTCCGTCAGGGTTGAGAACATGCTTTCAATACGTTCTCTGGCCTCGATGCTGAAAGCTTCCAAAAGCTGCTGCTGAATATTCTGGTTATTCATAAAGTAGATTGCGTTATATTCAATAATCGTTAAATTTTATAACTTGAAGTAATATCCTTTGTGGTTTGCACCATCTCCTCAATGCCTTTTAAGGCATCTTCGAGCTGTTTAACACCTTCAAGGTTCTGTAGTGTGGCGTCATTGATACTTTCCATGGCCTGGGAGAGCTGATCTATCCCCGTAAGCTGCTGCTGGTTTGATGCGGTGATTTGCATTGCCGCGTCTGAAAATTCGCTAACCTTTACGGATAATCTGTCAATGGCATCCCCTGCCTGTTCTGAAAGTTCAACCGCCTCATTAACTGTTTTTGTGCCGCGTTCTGTTGCCATAACCGCAGCGCTTGTGGCTTTCTCAATGTCTTCTAGTATATTTCTAACCTGGTTGGTTGCTTCTTTGGACTGATCTGCCAGGGATTTGACTTCCTGGGCAACCACGGCGAATCCTTTCCCCTGTTCACCTGCTTTTGCGGCCTCTATGGCTGCATTTACCGAGAGTATATTTGATTGATCCGCAATATCGGACACGGTGTTAATAATTGCCTCAATACTTTTGCTTTGATCGCTAAGCTGAACGGTGCTTTCGGCAATGGCGATCATTTCATGTTTGATGCGGTTGACCCCGTTCATCGTATTTTCAGTTGCCTGTTTACCTGCATCGGATATCTTTGCTGTATTGTCTGCACTTTGAGCAATGTTGGCGGCTTTTTCAGTAGCAACTTCCGATGTTTGTCTGACCTCTTCAACGGTTGTGGTGACTTCACTGATTGAGCTGGACGTTTCAGACGCGCTGGATGCGAGTTGAGAAGCCGTGGTTGATATTCTGCTGATTGAGGAAACAAGAAGATTGGTTGAATTTTTCAGCATCTTCATTTGTTTTCGAATTTTTTTAGTTCCTTCATTAAAGGATTTTATCAAAATTCCGATTTCATCTGCCCTTTGCTTTTTTTGCTCCGGGATTTCAACCGTATAGTCGCCGTCATTGACTAAAAGGTTTCTGTAAGAAAGATCATTGATTGGCTTTGCAATCATTCTTGACTGAATAAATCCGGCGATAAATATCAGGATGATGGATATGGCAACAGTCCAGAGAGTATAGATTTTAAATTTATTGAGCAGGTCGAAGGCTTCGGTTTCATGTTTTTGCGTAATGATCGTCCAGTCAAAATCCGTATTGAGCTTTTTTTTCAGCTCCAGGGGAGAATGTGCACTTAACACGTTGAAACCACGATAACCCTTGATTTTCTGAATGCCGCTGCGGTTTTTAAACGCTTTTTGAACAGTGGTGGAATTTATTTTTTGTTTCAATATTGCATTTCCATCTCCATATCTTGGATTTGAACGCATTAAAAGATCATCCCCAACGAGATATGTTTCACCGGTTTCACCCATTCCCGTGTAATCAGACATCATTGCAGTAATCCGTTCGGCATTGATCTGAATAATCAGAATGGCAAATAATTCCCCGGTGTCCGCGTATACAGGCGCACCCATAAATAAAGCCGGAGGTGATTTTTGTTTAAACTTTGTAATATCAGTTATGTATGGCTCAAGGGTTTCATTGATTTTGTTGGCGATTCTGGTTGTAATCGCTTTCGCGTCAATCTTCGCCTCTGGGTCGAGGGTAAATTCCTTGTTTTGGGCAGCCGAATAGAGCAGTTGGCCGTTCTGATTGAGCAGGATGATATCACTGTATCCAAAAACCTTCATATAATAGTCAAAAAGCGGACTCATTTCCTGGTATGTCTTGTTATTCAACATGGTCCGGATGTGCTGGGATCTGGACAGAAGAATAAGATTTTTCAACCGGTCCTTGAGAAATTCCAGGGTTTGAACCTTTTTGATATTATTGACGGAAGTGATATGGTTAAACGCCTGGGTTTCCAAAGCGGATTTGGAAAAATAGTACGTTATGGAGCCCAAAACAATCAAAGGAATTAAGCCCACCATGAAAAATTGAACAATCAGTTTTGCCATGATACTTTTTTTAATAAACCCGAACATATTAATCGCCCTCCTGATATGTAAGAACATATATGAAGTTGATGTATGACAGCCGTTTGATATAATTAATATTTATCAAT
>JAOZOL010000042.1:11634-13769 GCA_029933295.1 Desulfobacterales bacterium
AATCTCAAATCTCAAATCTTCAATTTTCAATCTTTTACCCCGCAGTTTCTATGTAAATGAGCATCTTCTCGTCTGAAAGGAGTTTATCTCCATCGAGAATTACCACACCAGCGCCGGTAACGCCTTTTAAATATGCTGAGCGGATACCCGTCAGCGTCGGCAGTGACGGCTGAATTTTCGTTTCCGGTATTTGCATGACACCAAGAATTTTATCTGCAAGGATTCCAAATTCCATGGTGTCAGATGACAGGATGATAACCTGGCTCAGGTTGGTCAATTCCTGGTCAGGCAGATCAAAGAATTTTTTTAAATCAACCACAGAGATAATTTCTCCCCGCAAATTTATAATACCCCTTATAAAATCAGGTGCACCCGGGACATACGTCAGGTTTTTCAAGGGATGGATCGTCCTGATAAATTTTAATTCAATCCCATATAACTCGCCGGCGATTTTAAATTCTACAAAATCGAGTTTTTTTAATCTTTCTTTTTCAGAGTCAGCCTTTTTTGCCAGTTTGACTGCGCGGGCCTTGAGGATGTCGTCATTATTTGGGTTTTGCGAAATCATTTTTTTATGTTTAAAAGTTTGCGTGTTAATTTTTTATGATCCCTGATATAGTGTCTATCAATAATCCGACAGTCATGCCATCTGAAAATGTGAGAATTTCATCGGGATCTCTAACTTTCAACAGAGAGAGCGCATTTGTCATACTTTTCCGGCTTTCATAAAGCTTGTTTTTCTGCTGCAACAACAAGCCCAGCGTGAAGTGTGCCATGATAAATTCAGGGTCAAGATATAACGCCTGTTTCAGTGACCGGATTGATGCCTTGATGTCACCGGCAGCCTGGAAAATCGTTGATTGCAGATAATAAATTTCCGGGTTGAGTTTTTCAGAATCAATTGCTTTTTCACACCAGTATCCGGCTTTCTCGACTTTTCCCAGGTTGGCATAGGATTTAGACAGTAAAACCATGGAATCGGTTTTCATCAAAAAAGCGTTGTTGTTTATCTCGTCAGAAAGGAGGTTTGAAAGTTTTTCGACGGTTTGTGCGTAAGCACCTCTTTCATAATCCCGCACAGCCGTCAGATAAATATCGTAATCCAGCTTGTCCGAAGGGGGCAGATCTGTCATACGACGTGATAATGGTTTGGTTTTTCGGGGGGCGATGGATTTTTTTGGATAATCCGGTTTGATTTTTTTTGCGCTGCTTTTGATGCCGGTGCCGGAAACAGACGTTGTTCTATCTTCTTTTCTGGGCATTCCTTTTCTATGGAAAATGGCGTTGGGAAATTTTACCGAAGACAATTCAGGAGCTTTGATAAAGCCGGATTCGGCAGGTGAGGTAATCAGCCATCCGTCTTCAGTTAGAAATTTTGTAAGGTTTTTGATTGCGATATTTCTATTTTGATCATTAAAATACATAAGCACATTGCGGCATAGAATCACATCCACAGCTCCGGCAATGGCAGGATGTAAAACATAATCTTTTTCCATTAAATTAATCTGGGAGAATTTAACCCTGGTCTTGATGTGCGGTACGATTTCAAAGTTGTTGTCCGCGGTTTGTGTAAAATATTTATCAATTATTTTTTTTGGGGTTTCCCGAAAAGACCATTGGGTATAAATTCCTTTTTTTGCTTTTTTAATGGAATCAGGATTGATATCGGTCCCGAGAATGGTAATATTCCACCCGTTTAACTGCGGAAATAATTGGTCTATGAGGATTGCGATGGAATAGGGCTCTTCTCCTGATGAACACCCCGCGCTCCAGATATTTATTATATTGTTTTTTTTGCTCGGACGCTGGATCAGTCCCCGGATAATCTGATCGCCTAAAATTTGAAAAAGGTTTTTGTCACGCAGAAAATATGTTTCCCCGATGGTGAGATACCCGGTGAGCGTATCGACAATTTTTTTTGTGGGCGTGGTTGCCAGAAGCTGGTTTGCAAAGATGTTTGTTTCAATGCCCAGTTCGTGCGCAGCGGACTTAATTCCTTTATTTAAAGCCCGCCATTTTTTTTCAGGAAAATATAAACCCGTGTGCGATAAAATAAATTCGCTGAGATCCTGGAGTAATTTTTTCGGTAAATCAAGTGTCATGGGCGCTTTTTAAGACTTCCAAATAACTCATTT
>JAOZOL010000043.1 GCA_029933295.1 Desulfobacterales bacterium
TGACATATGTATTGGCAAGATTGTTATGAATAAACGCGTTATCCGGGTCGATCTTCAAAGCAATCATGTAGTGTTTGACCGCCTCATTGAATTTCCCCAATTGAGATAAAATATTGCCCAGATCACGATGCATATCTGAATTTTCCGGATCTAACAATAACGCCGTTGCAAGATGCTCCCCCGCACCCTTTAGATTGCCGCTGTAAACCATTGAAAGCGCCAGTTGATAGTGGGCTTTTATAAAATCCGGTTTTAACGTCAGGGCTTTTTCAAAAAAATTATTCGCATCCGCTGTCCGTTGATGATTTGCATGCCAGACCCCCATTGCAAACAACGCTTCAGGAAAATCCGGTTTTATTTGCAAGGCTTTTTGAACATACGAAATCGCCGCTTTTTCATCTTGAGAAGCGACAACCATCCCAAGACTTAAATACGGCCAGGGCCTGTCAGGTGATTTTTTAATACAATCATTCCACATGGCAATATCGTCACCCCACACATTATTTCGCTGCCAGGTCCAGACCGAAAAAATTAAAACAATCAGACACAGCGATCCGGCCACAATCCGGCGATGTTTAACATGCCTGAAAAGCAAAGCAACAAACAAAAAACAAACCAGCATGGAGGGCAGGTAGGTACGGTGCTCAAATATAAGGGCCAACCCGATAAACGATGATTCTATAGCCAGGTTTCCCAAAAACCAGAGTATACAAAATGACACCAGCCGATCTTTTTTTATTGTAAAAACCGCAAACCCAATCAATCCGATAATGACCGCCAGGGCCAACAAGGTTGGCCAGGGGGTGATCAGCGAACAGGATATCGGATAGTCGTGGGCCAGGTTCAACCGATAAGGGCTGGGGAAAAAAATCAGGCTGATATAAAAAACAACCACCCTTGATTCAGTCAGCAGCCGTTGGTACAGCGTAAAAGGCTGGACAGAATATAAGGACAATGATGCAGCGCCGGTCTTTAAAAGCATCACTGCAACAATACATAACATAAGCACCGCAAATCCGACCCGGAAAATTCTTTTTTTTGACCACTCCCACCTTAAATCCTGAAAAAAGAACCACTCATACAAAAGGATAAACGCCGGCAGGGTTGCGGCATTTTGCTTGCTCCCTATGGCAAAAGCCCCTGAAACTATGCATCCTGCAAAGCACAGCCAGATCCTCATCCGGAAAAGCCCTTGATTGTTGTCTGTTGCCGAATATGCTCGTTGAGCAATTCGACCTTTAATATAACATACAAAAGAGAACAGGTAGAACATGGCCGCCATGGAGTTCATCCGCTGCACAGTATAGGTGACCGATTGGGTATTCAGGGGATGGACAAGCCAGATCAGGGCGGAAAGAAACGCGACAATGAATGAATTCTGTTTAAAAGAATATGTGGCCCTGTGATTGTGGTTCAATAAATCGTAAGTCTTTTTGATAAAGAAAAAAAACAGTATTCCGGTGATCAAATGAATAAGAATATTTACAATGTGATAGCCTGTTACATTGTATTTACCAAAATAATAATTCAATGCAATGCTGAAATTGGCAACCGGACGGGGAGACCGGCTTTGCAGTATTTCATTGATCTGATCCAGGGTTATTTGACTCATGCGGATATGTCTGTTTTCGACAATATTGGACGTATCATCGAAAATAAACGGGGCATTAAAAATATTGGAATATATTAAAAATACAAACCCCGAAAAAATAAAAAACAAAATTATCTGATGATAATTAAATTTCCCCATGAAATCTTTATGTTGTATGCCCATTTTTAAAGGAGGATTCACTCCGCATCTTCCTGATACCCGCATCCCTTGTCCAGACATTTAATGACTTTACCGTCTCTTTTGGTTTCTTTTTCCACCATGATGGTAGCACCGCAATCCGGGCATTTTCTGGCAATGGGTTTGTCCCAGGTGGCAAAATTGCATTTCGGAAACCGGCTGCAACCGTAAAAGAGCTTGCCCCTTTTGGATGTCCGTTCCAGGAGTTCGCCGTTGCATCCCTTTTCCGGGCATTTAACGCCGGTGGTCTTTGCATTTGTTTTTGAGTTAACCGAGCGCGTGTTTTTACAGTCCGGATATCCGCTGCAGGCCAGAAAATCCCCATATCTGCCTTGTTTAACCACCATGGGTTTTCCGCAACGATCGCAGACCTCGCCTTCTGCGGCTTTGTGGTCCGGCTCAATGGCGGCAATTTTTCCCTTTTCATCCCGGACATAATTCCGCGAATAAGTACATTCAGGATATCCCTCACACGCTAAAAACGGCCCATTTTTACCCACCTTTATGTGGAGTTCCTTACTGCATAGAGGACAGGGCAGATTAGTCGGTACTCCCACCCCTTTGACACTCATCATATGCTCAGATGCAAATTCCAGCTTTTTCTCAAACACCTTGTAAAAACGGTTTAAAACCCCCAGTGCGTCGGTTTCAGCCGCCTCCACCCGGTCAAGGTCGTTTTCCATGTTTGCGGTAAAATCAACGCTTAAAATATTGGGAAAGCTTTCAACCAGAAGATCACTGACAATAAACCCAAGCTCACTCGGCTTAAAATATCCTTTTACAAATTCAACATACCCCTTATCCCTGATAACCGACAATATGGAAGCATAGGTACTGGGCCGGCCGATACCGTTATCCTCAAGTTCTTTTACCAGAGATGCTTCAGAAAAACGCGGAGGAGGCTGTGTAAAATGCTGTTTGGGATCGATTTTTTTTAACAACAGACGCATATTTTCGGCAAGTTCCGGCAACATGGCCTTTTCTTTGCTTTGGCTGTCTTTTTCCGCATCATCCGCGGTCATGTAAAGTGCCATAAAACCGGGGAATTTAATGGTTGACCCGCTTGCTCTAAACAAATAATCGCCGGCCCTGATGGAAATCGTATTCTGGTCGATGAGCGCCTGGGCCATCTGGGATGCCACAAACCGCTGCCATATCAAACGATACAAAGATTGCTGGTCTTTGGTCAGATATTGAGCTACTTTTTCCGGGGTATGAAATACCGATGTAGGCCGGATGGCTTCATGGGCATCCTGGGCTTTGTTTTTATTTTTAAAAAATCTCGGTTTCTCAAGCACATAATCCTTGCCGAATCTATCGCGAATCAGATCTAAAGCCTCATAAGCCGCCTCTGCGGCTATCCGGGTTGAATCTGTTCTCATATAGGTAATTAACCCGACATATTCGCCGGCTCCCAGGTTGACCCCTTCATAAAGCTGCTGGGCCACAACCATGGTTTTTTTAGCGGAAAACCGCAGCTTTCTAATCGCTTCCTGTTGAAGCTTGCTTGTTATAAAAGGGGGATATGGATTACGCTTAACCGTTTTTTTAACGATCTTGTCCACGATAAACGCTTCATGGGAAAGATCGCTTAAAATAGCGTCCGATGCCTGTTGATCGGGAATTTTGATTTTTTTGCCGTTCTTTTTGGCAAGCTTTGCCGAAAACTCAGGCGGCACGTCACCCTCAAGGAGTGCGGTGATTGACCAGTATTCTTCCGGTTCAAAGGCCTGGATAGCCCTCTCCCGTTCACAGATAATGCGAACAGCGACCGATTGAACCCGCCCGGCGCTCAGCCCGTATTTTACCTTTTTCCATAAAACCGGCGATATCTGATACCCCACCAGACGATCCAGAATTCTTCGCGCCTGCTGGGCCTTATACTTGTTTAAATTAAGTGATTCCGGGGCTGCCAGTGCCTGTGTTACCCCTTTTTTGGTTATTTCGTGAAAGAGAACCCGGTGAAACCGCCTGCCCTTTTTCTTTAAAACATCAGCGGTATGCCACGCGATGGCTTCTCCCTCTCGGTCAGGATCAGAAGCCAGATAAATATCATCCGTATCTCCGGCAGCGCTCTTCAAGGATCGAATGACCTTCTGCTTGCCGCGAATGGTCACATATTTGGGCGTAAAATCATTTTCAACATCAATGCCGATCTCCTTTTCAGGAAGATCCTTGATATGGCCCACCGTAGAAGCCACATTATACGATTTGCCGAGATATTTTTTTAAGGTTTTTACCTTTGTCGGTGATTCGACAATTACTAATGGTTTGCTCAATGTTTTTCCCCATTAACTGATTGTAAAATATTTCCCGGGACTCTGACTCACAAGCCCTTTTAATTCAAGGTTTAACAATACCCCTGCAAGCTTTCCGATTTCAAGGTCCGCTTTTTGTGAAAGCGCATCAATGTGAATCGGATATGGCTCAAGCATATCATATATCTTTGCTTCTTCTTCAGATAATTCAACACCACCCCCGGCATCTGAATTCCCCTTTCCCGGACGGCTGTTTTCTTTAACCACATCTCCCAGCTGATAAAACTCTTCAACAACATCCTGCGCGCAGGCAACAAGCTTTGCACCCTGCTTTAACAAATTGTGTGTTCCGGTACTTTTCAGCGAATTAATGTTCCCGGGAACGGCAAACACTTCCCGGCCCTGTTCTCCGGCAAGCCGGGCCGTAATCAGAGAACCGCTTTTCTTTGCTGCCTCGACCACAAGAGTCCCCATGGTGATGCCTGAAATAATCCTGTTCCTTGCCGGAAAATTATAGGCATTGGGTCCTTCCGTCATTGGAAACTCGGAAACAACAGCACCGTTCTCGCTGATTTTATAAAAAAGTTGTCTGTTTTCAGGTGGATAAATAACACCCAAACCGCTCCCCAAAACCGCGATGGTTTTTCCGTTTACAGCAAGGGCTCCCTGATGGGCTGCTGTATCAATTCCCCGTGCCATCCCGCTGACAATGGGCAACCCTAAAGACGACAGTTCGCCGCTTAATCGTTTTGCCATGGAAAGCCCGTAAGTAGAAGCATTTCTTGATCCCACGATCGCAATACTGTGCTGTGTGTTCTCCAATCTTCCCCGCACATAAATATACGGCGGCGGATCATGGATGTTCAGGAGAAGGGATGGGTATTCAGGGTCATTTAAAGTAATAATCCGACAGTTATTTTTTTCTGCCAGCTCAATCTCTTTTTCGGCAGCGTCAAATTCATGATATGCCCTTATTGCAGCTGCCAGCCGGCTGCTCATGCCTTCAACCGCTGTCAATTCGGGCTCAGCAGCAGAAAAAACCCTGTCCGGAGTTTGGAACCGATCGATCAGTCGTTTGAACAGATAATTCCCCACGCCGGAAACATTTTTCAATGCAACCCAGGGTAAAATTTTTTCCATAAAAGATAAAAACTTCAGGCTGAAGGTTTATAGGCTGAAGGCTGAAGATTGAAAACTCAAGGTTATCATTTTTTTCGTAGCAAACGAATTAAACCGTTCAAAACCTTTTCAGTTTCCAAAATATCAGGTTCAATCATATAGGAAATCCTGCGGTTACCCGATAAACTGAAATTGCTAATTCATCAGCCAATTCAAATGCATGAAGTTTTGTGTGATCTCCCATGATTTCGACTAAAAGCCTTCAGTCTTCTCCGGCACTCAATCCGAGACTGGGAGAATATTCGGAGCCGATACTTCAGGCAGGTTTGAGTGCCGGACTTCCCCGCAAACAATCTTCTTCCTGTCATCCTGCCGCTTCCGCAGGCTTATGCCCCGACCGTTTTTCCTCAAGCATCAGCAGAATTGGGCTTGCAATATATATGGAAGAATAGGTTCCGACAGCGATCCCGATGATAAGCGCAAACGCGAAATCATGAATGATATCCCCGCCGAAAAAAAACAGGCACACCAGAACAACCATCGTGGTAAGCGATGTTAAAATGGTCCGGCTCAATGTCTCATTGATGCTTCGATTAATGATATATTCCAGGGATTGCCCTTTATATCGTTTCGAGTCTTCACGAATCCGGTCAAACACAATGATCGTATCATTTAAGGAATACCCGACAATGGTCAGCAGGGCGGCAATAATCGGCAATGTGAACTCGATCTCTAAAAACGAGAAAATCCCGATCGTAATCATCACATCGTGGAGCAATGCAACAATCGCGCCCATGGCATATTTCAGGTTCAATTGCCAGAAAAGGAACAACGTAATAATCATTGCCACCAGGATTAAAACAGGAATGCTGACGCCGAAAAGGGACAGGAAATACACCGCACCGATCAGCGAACCCGCCATCACCCCGCTTAATATCCATTTTAACTCAAATCGTCCGGATATATATATGGTAATAAACAGCAACGCATAAAACAGGGCAAAAAGCGCCTTTTCCCGAAGATCCTTCCCCACCTGTGGACCAACCATTTCAATGCGCCGGATTTCAACGTCTGCACCGGTCGATTTGGCAATCGATGATTTAACTTCATCGGAAAAAGACTCTCCGGTAGCAAGGGCTTTGTTTGTGCGGACAAGATATTCATTGGCATCATGGGCCCCAAACCGCTGTACGGCAGACCCTTTCAAACCGAGATCGGTAAGACCGCTCTTGATCGCATCGATGGATACCGGATTTTCAAACTTAATCTGAACCATTGTCCCCCCGGCAAAATCGATCCCGTATTTCGGACCCTTGTGAATGACCAGCGAAACAATGGCGGCAAAAATCATGATCAAAGAACAACTTATTGCGATAAACCGTTTTCCGACAAAATCAATATTAACGCCGGGTTTGATAAACTCCATAAATCAATTCCCCTTATATGCTTATATGCTTATTCTTTTTATCTGTCGGGCAATATACAGATAATTAAATATCATCCGGGACAAAATCAATGCGGTGAACATACTGGCAAGGACTCCCAGACTCAAAGTTACGGCAAATCCTTTCACCGGACCGGTTCCGAACTGAAAAAGAACCAGTGCTGCGATCAGTGTTGTCACATTGGCATCCAGAATGGTTAGTGTGGCCCTGTCAAACCCGGCTTCAATGGAAGCACTAGGCGTTTTACCAAGCCGCATCTCTTCCCTGATCCGTTCATATATCAACACATTGGCGTCAACCGCCATGCCGATGGTTAAAATAATGCCGGCAATACCGGGCAGGGTCAGGGTCGCCTGAAAGGCCGCCAGACCGCCGGCAATTAATAAAATATTGGCAATCAGTGCAATATCGGCAATCAGGCCGGAACCTTTATAATAAATCGCCATAAACAGCAGCACCAGGACACCGCCTATAATCATGGAATAAAGACCCTTGCTGATGGAATCATGCCCCAGGGAAGGCCCTACGGTTCTTTCCTCTATGATTTTGACAGGTGCCGGCAGTGCGCCCGCACGCAATATAATGGCAAGGTCATGGGCTTCCTGCATGGAGAAACTGCCGGTTATTCGTGCATGGCCGCCAGGGATCTTCTCCTGAATCACCGGTGCCGAATAAACCTTATTATCCAGCACAATGGCAAGCCGTTTTTTAACGTTTTCTCCGGTTACCTGCCCGAATATCCGTGCCCCTTTGCGATCAAAATCAATTGTAACATACGGTTCATTGAACTGTGAGGATATCTGGACATGGGCATCTGTCAGATAAGCGCCGGTTAAGAGCGTCTGTTTTTTAACAAGATATGCCTGTTTTTTAGCTCTTCCCCTGGAATTGTCGGATTCCGTGGCCTGATACAGAACTTCACTCCCGGGCGGAACATCTCCAGCCAGGGCAGCGTTTAAATCATGGGTTTCATCCAGCAGTTTGAACTCCAAAAGAGCGGTCTTGCCGATAATCCCCTTTGCCCGTTTGGTGTCTTTGATTCCGGGGAGCTGGATAAGTATCCGGCGGTCCCCCTGGATTCGGATATCCGGTTCACTGACACCAAACTGATCAATCCGGTTTCGGATGGTTTCAAGGGCCTGTTCAGTGGATTGCTTTTTAATCTCACGGGCCCACTTATCGGTTAAAACGATTTCAATCGTGCGCACGCCTTCATCCATCGATGTCGACTTAATCTCTAAGTCCGGATATTGCTTATCAATCAGGGATTCCACCGATTGCAGGTCCTCGGGGTTAAGAATTTTAACAGATAAACCGTTTTGCCCCGAATGTACGATGTCCTTGAATCGTATCTTTTGTTTACGAAAATCTATACGAATTTCGTTTCGGATCCGTTCAACCGTGTTTTCGACCGCCTTCTCGGTTTCGACCTCCAGTGCAAGGTGCATTCCTCCCTGAAGATCAAGGCCCAGATTAATTTGTTTATGCGGCCATACCCCAGGCTTAAACGTCGGGACGACATATATGATCGCGGCGATCAACGCCACACATACCACCGGAATACGCCAGGAAAAATCTTTCAATGCTTTTACCCTTTCATTTGTTTATAAATGATGATCCAGTTTAATAATACCGCATTAGAAAACCTTCAAAAATTAATGCGATATTTCTTTTATATTTTTAAACTTTAAAAATCAAGTCAGGTTGTCACTTTTTATTCGATGCAGGACGCGCTTCGGCGGTCAACCCGGCAATATTGCTGCGGGCCAATTTGACACGGACCTTGTCGGCTATTTCAATATTAGCAGTACTCTCGTCCAGGGATATAATTTGACCATAAATCCCGCCGCTGGTAATCACCCGATCGCCTTTTTTAAGATTGGAAATCATTGTCTGATGATCTTTTGCCTTTTTCTGCTGGGGCCGAATCAAAAGAAAATAAAAAATAACAAACATTAAAATAATAGGAATAAATGCGCCTAATCCGCCGCCCTGGGCTGACTGGCCGCCTGCTCCACCCATCTGACCCATTGCATATGCTGTATTTAACAAAGCTTTACCTCCTTGTTGAAATTCTTTTTACAAATTGCCCCTTGCATACTTTAAAATTAAATTGCCGTCAAATATTTTATTTTTAATTTGATAAACTCGTAAAAAGCTTTTCATGTTAATGAATTGCCACTGTATGAGAAAATAACTTATCAATCATTTCAAACGATTACAAATGAGTTATTTGGAAGTTAAATTTTTTGTTGTTTTTGGCACAAAGGACAAGTCGCTACCCGGCTAAAACACTGCCGACGGGCTCGTAAAAAGCTCCGTATGCAAGGCGCGCGAACCGGGAAAGACCGAGGCGTACTTTTTGTACGTTGAGGGCTTTCACGGCAAGCGCAACGCAGCAGACGGATTTTTTACGAGTTCGTCAATAGTTATTCCCTTTCAATCCGGCTCTCTCCTGGTATCAATGTATGATCAGCCTCAATGGTGACTGATATTGCCCGCCGCATCTCAAGATCAAGGATCTCCTTTTTCTTCCGGTTTAACAGATAAGATGCAACCTCTTTGGGCACATACCCTTTAACGGACGTAACTTCCTTCTTTAATGTCTCAAGACTCAATTTGCGAAGAAAACTCAAACCCAAAGACTCCACAGACTGGGTCACCCCTTTCCCCTTACAATGACGGCAGATTTCAAAATTAATGTACTGGATGGAGGGTCGAATCCGCTGGCGGGACATTTCCATAAGTCCAAAAGCCGATATCCGCCCGACCTTTGTACGCGCCTTATCATTTTTCAGGTCCGTTCTCATGACATTTTCGACCTGTAATTTGTGCTTTCGATCACGCATATCAATAAAGTCGATAACAATTAAACCGCCGAAATCACGAAGTCTCAGCTGCCGGGCGATTTCTTCGGCTGCTTCCAGATTTGTTTGTAACGCAGTCGCCTCGATAGACCCTTTCTGGGTGGCTTTCCCAGAATTCACATCAATGGAAACCAGGGCTTCCGTCTGCTCAATCACAATGGACCCGCCTGATTTCAGCCGGACCCGGTTTTCAAAGATAGATGCAATCTGATCTTCAAGCTGATGTTTTGAGAATATGGGTTTATCCGCATGATACCGTTTAACAATTTTCTGATGCTGGGGTGAAATCATTCGAATAAAATCCCTGATTTCATTAAATACAGCTTCATCATCAATCAAAATTTCTTTAATATCCGGGGTGAAATAATCACGAATAACCCGCTGGGCAAGGGTACGCTCTTTATATACAAGAGACGGGGCCGGCGCTTGAACCCCCTTTTTCTTGATATTTTTCCATAATCTCATCAAATATCTGAAATCCTTTGAAAGGATTGTCTTGGTGCATTTCTGCCCGGCTGTCCGAACAATGATACCGAATCCTTCTGGTATCATTTTACCAAGTATTTCCTTGATCCGCTTTCGTTCGGCGTCATCTTCTATTTTACGCGACACTCCGATATTTTTACTTCCCGGCATCAGCACCGTATGTCGTCCGGGCAGAGAAATAAACGTGGTGAGCATGGCCCCTTTTGCCATAAACGGCTCCTTGGTGACCTGCACCATTAATTCCTGGCCGGTTTTAATAATCGACTTCAAGGACTGACTCCCCGATGGATCATCTAAAAAATAATCAGAATGAATTTCATTTTTCTGTAAAAAACCATGCCTTTCCGCCCCATAATCGACAAAAACAGCTTGCAGGCTAGGCTCTACATGAACAACGACACCTTTATAAATATTGCCCTGGGTTACTTCCCTTGCGGTTGTTTCAATATGAAACTCTTCCAGCCGATTGTCTTTCACCTTGGCGATTCTGCATTCTTCAGTGTCTACCGCATTTACCAAAATATGACTGCTCATTAAAACAAAATCCTTTTTTATCGCTTTTCCCGTTATATTAGTGTGGGATGTATCTTTTGATAGAAATACGCCCGCGCCGATATCACAACTATTGCCATATCAGCCGAAACTGCTACTTAACTATTTGATTGATTAATACAAGTCAAATATTTTTTGATTCAAGCGGGTTGCATGGGGGAGAAGGCTGTGTAATTATCAGTCTTGATATTTGTTCCTTATTATGCCATAGAGATCAAATTCCATTCATTTCCAAAGAAAGGGTTTAAAAACAAAAAAATGAACAAGCGATACAATCCAAAAGATATTGAGCCCAAATGGCAGGCATTCTGGGAAGAAAAAAAACAATTCAAAGTCACGGAAGATCATACAAAAAAAAAATATTATCTTCTTGAGATGTTCCCGTACCCATCCGGAAAAATCCACATGGGGCATGTCAGAAATTATACCATTGGTGACGTCATTGCCCGCTATAAAACCATGCGGGGATTTAATGTCCTTCATCCCATGGGCTGGGATGCCTTCGGCATGCCGGCGGAAAATGCCGCCATTGCCAATAATACCCACCCGGCCAAATGGACATATGAAAATATTAAATCCATGAAGCAGCAGTTAAAACAACTCGGTTTCAGTTATGACTGGGACCGGGAGCTTGCCACCTGCGCTCCGGACTATTACAGGTGGGAGCAATGGCTTTTTATCCAGATGTTTAAAAAACAAATGGCATACCGGAAGGAATCCTATGTCAACTGGTGTGAATCCTGCCAGACGGTTCTGGCCAATGAACAGGTTGAAAACGGAGCCTGCTGGAGGTGCGGAGAGCTTGTTCACCAGAAAAAATTATGGCAGTGGTTTTTTAAAATCACGGATTACGCACAGGATCTGTTGGATTTTTGTGACAAACTCCCGGGATGGCCGGACAAAGTGACGACCATGCAGAAAAACTGGATAGGAAAAAGTACCGGGGCCCAGATCGCTTTTGCCGTCGAAAATTCAGACGTTACTATTCCTGTTTTTACAACCCGCCATGATACTCTTTTCGGCGCAACGTTCATGTGCCTGGCACCGGAGCATCCACTGGTGACAACCTTATCAAGGGGAACATCTCAGGAAAAGGATGTCTCTGAATTTGTCAAACGCATGGCCCTTGAAAACCGCTCAAACCATACAATTGAAAACTATGAAAAAGAAGGGGTGTTTATCGGTGCATGGTGTATTAATCCCATGACCGGAAGGCGGATGCCCATATATACGGCCAATTTTGCGCTCATGGAGTACGGCACCGGTGCGGTTATGTCGGTACCGGCGCATGATCAGAGAGACTTTGACTTTGCCGGAAAATATGGCTTAGATATTGTGGTGGTCATTAAGCCGGAAGATCAAAACACTGAAGATGTCGCACAAACCCAAGCCTATACCGGTACCGGTATTATGGTCAACTCCGGGCAGTTTAACGGAATGGACAACAAAAAAGCCCAGGAAAAAATTGCAGAATATCTTGAAAAGGAAAATCTCGGAAAAAAGGCGATCAGCTATCGTCTGCGCGACTGGGGCATCTCCCGGCAACGCTTCTGGGGCGCTCCGGTTCCGATGATACATTGTGACTCTTGCGGTACAGTTCCTGTTGCTGAAAAAGATCTGCCGGTGATGTTGCCGGAAAATATCGATCTTCTTGAAGACGGCGGATCGCCTTTACCCGGCCTGCCCTCATTTGTCGACACAATCTGCCCTGAATGCGGAGCAAAGGCAAAACGGGAAACCGACACCATGGACACATTTGTAGAATCTTCCTGGTATTTCAACCGCTATTGCTGTCCCGGCTTTGATGGCGCCATGCTGGACAAAAACGCGGTTGATTACTGGATGCCGGTGGACCAGTACATCGGCGGCGTTGAGCATGCGGTCCTGCATTTGCTTTATTCAAGGTATTTCACCCGTGTCTTGAACGACATGGGAATGGTGGACTTTAAGGAACCCTTTACACGATTACTTACCCAGGGCATGGTATGTAAAGAAACGCAATATTGTCCGGAACACGGATTTCTTTTTCCGCACGAGGTCAAGATAGAAGGCGACAAACAATTCTGCGCCAAATGCGACCGCAAAATTGTGGTTGGCCGTGTTGAAAAAATGTCTAAATCCAAAAAAAATGTCATTGACCCGAACACGTTGCTTGAAAAATACGGTGCTGATACTGTGCGGCTCTTCTGCCTGTTTGCTGCTCCGCCGGAAAGGGATCTGGAATGGAGTGAACAGGGTGTTGACGGCGGGTTCCGGTTTTTAAACCGTATCTGGCGCCTGGTTCACGAATTGATGGACACAATTACAGACACATCACCCTATGATGGCGAAATAGCCGACCTGAATGATGAATTAAAAAAACTGTTTCATAAAACACACCTGACCATAAAAAAAGTCACGGGCGACATTGAAGAACGGTTCCATTTCAATACGGCCATCAGTGCGGTCATGGAACTGGTGAATATGATGTACGGGATAAAAAACAGTGAAAACCATCCTCACAGGGCAGGTGTCATGCGGACAGCCGTTGAATCCATTATCCTCCTGTTGTCTCCCATTGTTCCGCATTTTGCGGAAGAACTCTGGGAAAAGCTGGGACATGCGGCAGGAAGCCTTGCACATACACCCTGGCCGGAATACCGGCAAGATGCGCTCTTTACGGCTACACGCCTGATTGTGGCACAGGTCAATGGAAAACTCAGAGGTAAATTTAATATTGATGCGGACGCAGATGATGACACCATAAAACAAAAAGCGCTTGCAGATGAAAACGTCAAACGGTTCATCAATGATCAGCCCATCAAAAAGGTGATTGTTGTTAAGAATAAGCTTGTTAATATTGTCATTTAAATGGCGTCGTTAAAAGTCCCATCTACTGCGTTGTATCGTTTTTTCAGCCGCTCAACATACGATAAGTATGCCATCACGCCTGAAAAAACGCTACGCCTTGTATATGGAACTTTTAACTTAGCCATTTTTTACCAATGCCGATTCTTTTAACAGGATCAACAGCTTCACCAGTGGAATTCATATTTCACTGTGAAAAAATTAGAGGAAATAATTCCTTTGTCCCACATTCGTAACACAGCAATGATATTTTTTTTATGCCTGTTTGTCACGGCATGCGGATACAGATTTTCAGGGGGTGGAGATTTACC
>JAOZOL010000291.1 GCA_029933295.1 Desulfobacterales bacterium
ACCAAGGCCGAATGTGGCTTGATTGATTATTTGTAAACCTGTATATTTTAAAAAATGCGAATATTTTTTTGAGAGAAAAAATAAATCGTTTTTTCGTTAAATGTATTTAAACGTTTTACAAAAGATTTCCAAATGAACGGATTTATTGTAGCGGCAGGCGTGGTAACCCTTCTTGTTCAGGGATTGAACTAAAAGTGGTTAAAGGATAACAAAATGATTTATAAATCGATAAACAGGCTGGGTGTTGCAAAGACAATACTTTTAATAACCGTTTCAGCTGTTTTGTCTTCTGTTTTATTGTACCTGCTTTCATCCGTGTTTATGGGAAAATATGAGTTGTATGGCGTCATTACCAGCGCAATCATTCCCCTGGTCATTGCGCCGATATTAACGCTTTTCTTTTTAAAAGTTACAACCCAGCTGTATTTATCAGAAAAAGCGCTGCAGCAAAGCGAGGAGAAATATAAAACCGTTTTGGATAATATTGAAGACGGATATTATGAGGTGGATATTAAGGGAAATTTTATTTTTTTTAACGATTCCATGAGTAGAATACTCGGTTATTCAGCGAATGAAATGGTGGGCATGAATAATAGAGCTTTTATGGATAAAGAAAGTGCTGAAAAAGTTTTTAAAATATTCAATCAGGTATTTACAACCGGAATGCCTTCCAAAGGATTTGGGTGGGAGGTTATCAAGTCTGATGGGACCAAACGGTATCTGAACACATCTGTCTCGTTAATCAGGGATAAAGATGGAGGTGTGACCGGCTTTCGGGGAATTGCCCGAGATATAACCGAGCGGAAACTTGTGGAAAAAGAACTTGAAGAAAGCCGCGAAAAGTATCGACAATTGTTTAACCATGCCCCGGCCGGGATCTATGAAATTGATTTTATCAAAGGACAACTGGTTAATGTAAATGATGTCATGTGTGAATATTCCGGATACACACGGGATGAATTGTTGTCCATGAGCGCGTTTGATCTTTTGACAAAAGAAAGCCAGGAAATATTTATCGACAGACTTGACAGGCTTTTTAAAGGTGAAACGATTCCCAATGTTGTAGAGAACAAGGTCAGGACAAAAGGCGGACAAGAGGTCTGGGCCCTTTTTAATACAAAATTCATTCATGATGAAGAAGGACACCCAAAGGGTGCTACGGTTGTCGTGCATCTCATTGATGAGCGTAAGAAAGCCGAAGAAGAAAAAAAACGCCTTGAAGGGCAGCTTCGACAGGCCCAGAAGATGGAAGCCATCGGCACCCTGGCTGGCGGGATTGCACATGATTTTAATAATATTCTTTCCGCTATTATGGGATATACGGAGATTTCAATGTTGAAAGTTCCGGAGGATAACAAGGTCCATCAATATTTAAAAAAGATAATGACGGCCTCAACCCGTGCAAGGGAAATGGTGAAACAGATTCTTACGTTCAGCCGGAAAAGCGATTACGAACGCAAGCCGATCCAGGTGGATAAAATTATTAAAGAAGCATTAAAAATACTAAAATCTTCCCTGCCGTCTTTGATTGAAATTCAGGAAAACATTGATCCTGATGTGGGGATCATTAATGCGGATGCTGTCCAGATCCAGCAGATTGTGATGAATTTATGTACCAATGCTGCCCATGCAATGAAAGTTAACGGCGGGATTTTGGGCGTTAGCCTTGTCGATATTGAATTAGACAAAGAAGATGTGTCTGTTTATCCGGATGTTCAGCCGGGTGCATTTTTAAAACTGAGTATCAGTGATACCGGAGATGGTATTGCCGATGATGTAAAGGATAGAATGTTCGATCCCTATTATACAACAAAGCAGAAGGGCGAGGGGACAGGCCTTGGGTTATCTATTGCTCAGGGGATCGTAGAATCTCATAATGGTTTTATAACCGTTGAAAGTGTTTTGGGAAAAGGCACTGTCTTTAATGTGTTTTTCCCGAGGGGCGATGGTGATATAGAATTACAGGATAAGGAACCGGGAGATATCCCCAATTTTGTGCACCGGTCATAGTGATTATGTCACGGAAAAAATCGCTAAAAAATTGGGAATTAAAGCGTTTGTCATGAAGCCGTATTTAATTTCCGATCTTGCCAAAACCATACGGCAGGTTATTGATGCGAAGTTGCCGTAAAGCTGATTACAGAACAGAGAATGCTGCCGGAGAGCAATGGGCGGGAAACGCAAATATCATGCGGCAGGTTTTTTAAGTGAAAAGAGAAGAAACGCTGCAATCATATCAAGAGCGATAAATATCCAGTACGCCGTATCATAGGAGCCGGTCCGGTCATAGCTTTGTCCGGCGATAATGTAACCAAACATTTGAAGAATCAGAAAAATTGAAATAACCCGGAGTACTGAAGCAAAATTTTCCCTGCCGAATATGCCGGCAACCATGATGGGATAAGTCGACATGATTCCGCCCATGGCAAAGCCGAATACCGGGATAAAGATGAGCAATGCGAAAAAAGAGTTTTTAATTAATGCAAGACAAAGCCCCAGCATATTTGCAACAGCCATAAAAACAGCCACATGTCCGGACTCAAAGCGGTCGCACATTATTCCCCATATATATTTTCCGGCTGCGCCGAATAATGCGGTAGTTGACATCATCAACATGGCAGTCATATGGGAAAATCCGGTATCAGTAAAACGGGGTTTTAGCTGGGACATGACGCCAACTGTTCCGATCATCAGAAGACCAAATGCCAGTCCTATTTTCCAGAAAACATCTGTGTGAACCAGCCTGTTTAAAGTCCATTGGGGCTTGTGAGATGGTAAAGAAGGTAATTGAATCTGGGAAATTTCAGCTAAGACGTTAACATTGCTGCCAGTAAGGCCATCAGGGGCCAGCCCGATATCTTCAGGCCAGTCCCTGACAACAAACCAGGCAATAGGTCCTAAAGACGCTATAATGATACCGATATATAAAGCTGCGCTTGTCAGGCCGGTGTGCTGAATCAGCATCAGGGCCGCGATTGGAATGACAGCCCCCGATATTGACATACCGGCAGTGGCAAGCCCGATGGCTTTACCTCTTTTTTTAACAAACCAGTTATTAACGGCGCTGCTTGCGACAATTCCCCCGTATGCGCCGTTCCCGATGAACAACAGGGAGTAAAACAGATAAAATTCCCAGAGAGTCTGTACCTGGGCGATAAATATAAACGATATGCCGGCAACAAGGGAACCTATGAGCATCAGAATTCTGATACCGGTTTTCATTAATATAGTCCCATATATATATTGGCTGGAAAATCCAAATACGGTGCCTATGACCAGGGCAAGGTTCAAGTCGGTACGGCTCCATCCCCGGGCATTGCACAGCGGTTCTAAAAATGCGTTAAATGCATAAAAACCTGTGCCCACGGAAAGAAAATAGCCCCAGAAAGCAATGCCGGCAATGTACCAGCCGTAATATATTTTTGAATTGGTTTGTTTCATTATGATAAGTGAATATTAACCGGCGATCCAACTGATTTCCGGCTGTTTTCTGGATACGGTATTGGGGTGTTTGATTTTTGGATACCCCAACACAAGACTGGCATATATTTTTCGTCCCTTTGGCAGATTGATCAGGCGGCATAGTTTTTTGTTAAATCGGGACAACAGGGTGACAAAGCCGATATAGCATGATCCCAAA
>JAOZOL010000292.1 GCA_029933295.1 Desulfobacterales bacterium
GTGAATCAAGAAAAAAACACCAATCTATCATGTCGATATTACAAGAAAAAATATATCTAAGATTAAACGTGCATTTTCAGGTAACCGTAAACTGGCAACCGTCAACCCGATAAACATGCTGAACAACATGACAGTTTTGCTAAGTATATCAAGTGATAGCATCAAGTCAGAAAGTTGAGTTACGGTATTTATTTTGTATTCAAACTAATTTTTTGTTAAACGTCAATAATATATTTTAAAAATCGTAAAAATTCCAGTGTAAATATTTCTTGATCAAATTAATTTAATTTTATAAAAATTATTATATGATTTATAAAATATTAATTATTTAGAGTTTTTTAAATAATATTATTTTTTTGTTATTATTTTTAATTTGACATCAAAATGTTTTTTTAATTATAAATATAATTTCAATGCAAAGAAATTAAACTCGGCACATTTTATTAAGGCGTACTATTGTTATGGAAGATAAAACACTCCAGGAACGGGAAATCAGTGATAATGTTCTGATTGCACTTCGAAAAATTGTTCGAGCCATTGACTTGAACTCAAAGCGTCTGGTCAAGCAGGTGGGGCTGACAGGCCCGCAGCTGGTCATTTTGCAGGAAATTTTAAGACTTGGGAATGTGTCTGTTGGTTTGGTTGCCAAAAATGTCAGTTTGAGTCAGGGAACGGTCACCGGCATCCTGGAGCGGATGGGAAAACGGGGCCTGGTGATCCGGGAAAGAAGCGTCCAGGATAAACGGCGGGTGATGGTCAGGATTACCGAATCCGGAAAAAAATTATTGGCCAATGCCCCGCCGGTGATGCAGGAAAACTTTCTGGAAAAGTTCAATCAGCTGCAGGACTGGGAAAAGACGATGATCCTCAGCACGTTACAGCGGTTAGTGGGCATGATGGACGCCAAATCCATCAGTGCATCACCTTTTCTATCTGCAGCACCGATAGAGGCAAGAGATACAAATTCAGAGTCTGAGGGTTCTTCGTCATAGTCATTATCGTTGAACGGACAGGTGAACATAAAGGTTTAATAAAATGGATAAAATTGTAGTCGAAAACCTATTCAAAATTTTTGGTCCCCAGCCGGAAAAAGCCATGGCACTTATAAAAAAGGGGCATGACAAAGAGTCGATACATGAAAAAACCGGCATGACAGTGGGCGTCAATGATGCCAGTTTTAATGTGCAGGCCGGGGAAATTTTTGTTATCATGGGCCTTTCCGGGTCGGGAAAATCGACCATCGTCCGGATGCTGAATCGCTTAATCAAACCAACCTCCGGCCGGGTGATTGTGGACGGCAAAGATGTAACGGCGATGAAACCGGATGAGCTCGTCAGCTTCCGTCTGCACAGCATGAGCATGGTGTTTCAATCGTTTGCATTGATGCCCCATATAACGGTGGTGGATAATGCCGCATTTGGGCTGCAACTGGCAAAAGTTGACAAAAAAAACCGCCGGGAACGGGCAATGCAGGCCCTGGAACAGGTAGGCCTTGAAGCGTGGGCGGAATCATACCCCGGTGAACTTAGCGGCGGGATGCAGCAGCGGGTGGGCCTGGCCCGCGGACTGGCGGTGGACCCGGATGTCCTGCTCATGGATGAAGCATTTTCCGCACTGGATCCGCTGATTCGAACGGAAATGCAGGATGAACTGATAAAACTTCAGGAAAAACTTCAGCGAACCATTGTCTTTATTTCCCACGATCTTGATGAAGCCCTGCGCATCGGGGATCGCATTGCCATTATGGAAGGCGGGCGCATTGTTCAGGTAGGCACACCTGAAGAAATTCTTCAGAACCCGGCGGATGATTATGTCCGGGCGTTTTTCAGGGGGGTTGATCCCACCAATGTAATTTCCGCCGGCGATATTGTCAGAGATACCTATCCAACCATTATCATAACAAAAACAGGTAGCTTGAGAGCTGCCCATGAGCTTTTGAGCAGCAGTGAACGTGATTATGCTTATGCGATTGATGCCCAGCGCCGGTTCTTGGGCGTTGTTTCATCCGAAGGGTTACAGCAGGCCATTGAAACGGGTGCAAAGGATTCGCCCCTTGCCCAGGCATATATTAAGGATGCGCATCCGGTTAAATTAGATGACTCTATGCAGGATATTCTACCGGAAGTGGCATCATGGAGTTGGCCGGTGCCGGTGGTTGATGAAAACAATGTCTACAAAGGGGTTGTTTCGAAAAACCGGTTTCTCAGAACCCTTCACCGGACGGAGCAAAAACTGGACGATGGTCAGGAAGAAATTGAATCCCGGCAAGAAGTTTAAGGGAACTGGAAGAAATCAATAGAGGAGATATAAATGTTTGAATATGGTGTTATTCCGCTGGACATATGGGTTTCACAATTTGTGGACTGGCTGGTAAATAATTACAGGGATATTTTCCAGGCCATCAAATGGCCCATTGAACAGACCTTAAATGGTTTGGATTCCGGTTTGAACACATTGCACCCGATCATTGTAATTGTGGCTGTCGCGATTGTCGCCTGGCGATTTTCCGGGATTGGCCTGGCAATATTTTCGGTTGTTTCAATGGTATTTATCGGTCTGCTCGGTCTGTGGGCGGATACCATGACAACCCTGGCCATGGTGCTTTCGTCTGTTATGTTCTGTTGTCTGGCCGGTGTCCCTTTAGGTATTTTAGCGGCCCGGAGGGACCGGTTTGATACTGTTTTGCGCCCGATACTGGATGCCATGCAGACCACCCCGGCTTTTGTTTATCTGGTTCCGATTGTGATGCTGTTTTCCGTGGGGAATGTGGCTGGTGTCCTGGCAACCATTATCTTTGCGATGCCACCCATTATCCGCCTGACCAATCTGGGAATCCGGCAGGTACACCCGGAGTTGGTGGAAGCAGCCCAGGCCTTTGGCGCCACGGAATGGCAGGTGCTGGTTCGCGTCCAGGTCCCCCTGGCCATGCCGACGATTCTTGCGGGCTTAAACCAGACCATCATGATGGCGCTTTCCATGGTCGTCATAGCCGCGCTCATCGGCGCGGGTGGGCTGGGCTCTCCGGTTATCCTGGGATTGAACACGCTTGATATCGGTCTCGCGGTAACCGGCGGCATTGGTATCGTTCTCATCGCCATGGTGTTGGATCGGATTACGCAATCCATGGCGCAAAAAAAATAAGAGATTGTCGATCTTGACGCATCTACAGCGTTAAATTTTTATCCGCATAACAGACTATAGCGGATAAGAATTTGCCTTGTACCTGTATAAAAAAAACTAAAATAAGGAGACATCATGAAATTAATGGCAAAGACACTTTTTTTAGTGTTCGTATGTATGACGCTGATAGCAATCCCTGCCATGTCCGATGACAAACCCGGTAAAGGGATCGTGGCCAAACCAGGACGGGCCACCTGGAATACCGGTTTTTTCCAGGAGGCACTGGTCCGCCGGGGGCTTGAAGAACTTGGCTATAAAGTTGACAAACCAAAAAACCTGGCCAATCCGATTTTTTATAAATCAGTATGCTTAGGCGATCTGGATTACTGGACAAACGGCTGGTTTCCCATGCATGATGCTCAGCTACCAAAGGATTTTGATGAAAAAGCCGAGAAAATTGGTTATGTTGCCAAAGCCGGCGGTCTCCAGGGGTATCTGGTGTCCAAAAAAGAAG
>JAOZOL010000293.1 GCA_029933295.1 Desulfobacterales bacterium
TTTTCGGTAAATCAAGTGTCATGGGCGCTTTTTAAGACTTCCAAATAACTCATTTATAATCGTTTGAAATGATTGATAAGTTATTTTTCTCATACAGTGGTAATTCATTACCATGAAAAGTTTTTTATGGTTTTTGAAATATTTTCAATTTCTCGGGGCGGAAAAAGGGTATTTATGTCATATATTAAAATTGTCAGGTTGTTGAATTTTGAAATACCTTTGATAAAATTTTCCATGCCGGGAAAAATAGCATCGGATTGTGAAAAATTGTCGACTGACAGCGTCATTACACCGATGATTTCATCTGCAACAAATGCTACCGAGAGAACAGATGTTTTTGCAATGACGATTCGGTCGGAGATTAACATCTCTTTTAAAGGTAGCCGGAGCTGTTTCCTGATGTTGATGACAGGGATGATCTCGCCGGACATATTCATGAGACCCTGTAGTAATTCAGGAGCGTCATTTAAATATGTGAGTTGAACTGACCGGATGATATGCTTCACGGCGGATACGGATATTGCATAGAATTGGTCGTCCAGCCTGAAGATAACATGCGCGTTTTGGTCCATTTCCTGCCCCGATCATAATTCAAGAATAAACTATCGGAATAATTTTATCATATTTAAATAATGATATGCTATTGCTTGATTTTTATCAAGAGAAACGTTAATTTATCAGCGTTTTATAAAAGAAGCTGATAGTGTCTCGTCAACTCTGAACTGACGCGTGTTGCTTGTCCTTTTTCGCGCCTGCGTTGTTACGACTTGAGTCGCGTAGCCCGCTATGCTCCTCAAGTCGCGCCTTGCAGGCACAAAAAATTACAGCGCAATCTTGCGCCATTTCATCCTTGACGAGACACTGGAGCGGTATATGCGCCTGCTTTCTGGCTGAAATGGAAGGATATGCTGAAAAATTTTTTATTGATATTTTTTTTTGGAATTATTCCGGTTGTTTTATTTTCCGGACAAATATCGGCCCAAACCCATAAAAACAGAATATTTGTCGATCAGGCCGGAAGAACTGTTAAGGTTGCTGAGTCGCCAAAGCGTATAGTATCGCTGGCGCCGAGTATTACGGAGATCGTTTATGCCCTTGGCTGCGAGGACCTGTTAAAAGGGGTAACGACTTTCAGTGATTTTCCGGAAGATGCAAAAAATCTTACAACGGTCGGGTCGTATGTTAATCTGGATCTGGAAAAAATTGTCTCTTTACAGCCTGATCTCTGTATTGCCGTTAAAGACGGGAACCCCAAGGCGACCATCAGCCGCCTTGAAGCGCTTGATATTCCGGTGTATGCGGTTAATCCAAGGAGTATTGAAACCGTCATCACATCGGTTGTTGAAATAGGCGCGTTGCTGGGGGCTTTAAAAAAGGCAGAACAACTTGTGGATGGCATGCGATCACGGATCAGGCGGGTGGAAACAAATGTTGCAACCGTTGATCATTATCCACGGGTATTTTTTCAGATAGGGATTTCACCCATTGTGTCTGCCGGTTCTGATACTTTTATGCATGAATTAATTGTCAAGGCCGGGGGAATTAATCTTGCCGGCGATTATAAATCATATCCGAGATTTTCAATTGAGGAGGTTATTGTTGCGTCACCGGACATTATTATCATATCCTCAATGGCAAGAGAAAAGGTGTTTGAAAAAGTAAAAGCAAAATGGCAGCAATGGCCAAGTATTCCGGCAGTTAAAACAGATCGGATTTTTGTTGTGGATTCAAACGTGTTTGACCGTCCGACGCCCCGAATGATTGACGCGCTGGAGATTCTGGTGCAGTTGATCCATCCGGAATTAAATTAGGGGGAAAATAGAAGTGCCTTCAGTAGTCAGGCGCATAGTGCTTGTTTCCGCATTGATGATTTTTTTGTTGATCGCCGCAATGATCCTGGGGCTTTGTCTCGGGTCATCGGTGACCGGCATGGAGTCATTCATAGATGCGTTTAAGGGTTTTACGAAACCGGAATCCTTGATATATACGATTATATGGAAGATTCGGTTTCCCAGGGTATCAATCGCCGCAATGGTCGGGGCGGCACTATCCTTGGGCGGCCTGGTATTTCAGGCATTATTGCGCAATCCCCTTGCAGAACCATATATCCTGGGAATCTCCGGTGGAGCGGCCGTGGGCGCAATTTTCGGTATTTTATTGAATTTTTCACACTTCCCGGGGGTCAGTCTGTTAGCTTTTTCAGGCGGCATGGGTACCCTTTTTCTGGTTTTGATTATTTCATCGGGTAAGACATTGCTCAAAAAAGAATCCCTGTTGTTATCCGGGGTGATGGTCAATGCGTTTTGTTCAGCGGTGATTATGTTTTTAATTTCCCTGACCCAGGATGCCAGGATACATAATATTATGTTCTGGCTCATGGGCGATCTGGGGGCCGGCGGAATAAACGAAGCAATGCTTTTGGGGTGCATGCTGCTTCCATGTTTTTTAATTATATTCTGGTTTTCCAATTCAATGAATCTGCTTTTGATGGGAAAAGAGATGGCGCATTCCATGGGGATTAACGTGAAGCTTGTTACAATATCGCTTCTTGTTATCACCTCTTTTATGGTCAGCGCGACGGTTTGTTATTGCGGGCTGGTGGCATTTGTCGGTCTGGTGATCCCACATTTATTCAGATTGTTTTTTGGCTCCGACCATCGTGTTCTGGTGCCGGCCTGTATATTCGGCGGCGGCGCCTATCTGGTACTTTGTGATTTACTGGCAAGGACACTTCCCCGGCAGGGAGAAATGCCGGCCGGCGTGATTACGGCATTAATCGGTGCGCCGGTATTTATTTTTTTGTTAAAAAGATCAAGACAATGAATATCGCAGTGTATGCAAAGAATCTGTCCTTCGCCTATGCCGGAACCACGGTGGTATCTGACCTGTCGTTTTCCGTTAATACTGGTGAATTTTTTATCGTCATCGGCCCGAACGGGTCGGGTAAAACAACGTTGATGAAGATCATCGCCGGGCTGTTGAAGCCGGATGGTGGGGAGATAGATATTCTAGGTCAGCCTATAAAAAGTTATAAGCGGAAAAATCTTGCCAGAAAAATTGCCTTTGTCCCCCAGCATGTGCCTGTTGATTTTCCGTTTATTGTTTCAGATGTGGTGTTGTTCGGCCGATCACCGCATCTGGGGACATTCGGCCTGGAGACAAAAAAAGATGTCGACCTTGCAGACCAGGCCATGGCATTTACGGAAATTCATCATTTCAGCAATCGTCGCCTGGATCAATTAAGCGGTGGTGAATGCCAGCGGGTATTTATTGCGCGGGCCATATGTCAGGACCCGGATATTATTGTGCTGGATGAGCCCACAGCATCCCTTGACATTGCACACCAGATGCGGATTATGGATATGATGGAGAAAATGAAGAAGGAAAAAAATATCACCGCAATTATGGTCTCCCATGATGTAAACCTGGCTGCCATGTACGCGGACACGCTTATGTTGATCAACCGGGGGGAGCTTGTCAAACTCGGCACGCCGGCGGAGGTGTTGACATATAAAACACTTGAGTCTGTTTATGGTTGTCCGCTGCTGGTGGATGATAATCCGCTGGATAAACTGCCCCGGGTGACACCGGTGCCGGGACGATATATGAAAACATGAAGGCTTTGTAAAAAG
>JAOZOL010000044.1 GCA_029933295.1 Desulfobacterales bacterium
CAACTTCAAAACGTCACTATTTAGTTTCCAAAGATCAAAGGCGTCAGTTTTGATAACACCTAATTACACGTTAACTGAAAAATATTTCCAGTCAAGTTTTTTTCAAAAATTGCACCCGGCAATTAGTGAAAGATATTTTAAATATATAAACGAAAACCCTTTGTCAACAGGTTTTTCTTACATTTTTAACTTAATTTTATGGAATTTCTTTTTACCGGCACGCAGCAGGATTTCATCATTTTCGAGCTGATTTATGGTGATCATATAATCCACTGATTCAATACGATTTCCATTCAGGTAAGCCCCTCCCTGCTGAATTAATCGGCGTGCTGCGCTTCCGGATTGGGACAATCCCACCTGGTGATATAATTTAAATGCAGGAATACCATTTTGAAGGTCGTCTTTTAATATTTCTGATGTCGGAACCGCCACATCATTACTATGTCCTGCGCCTTGTTGATGGAGTCCGCTTGATGGCAATATCGATTTGGGTATCTCTTTATTGCCGAACATGGCTGCCGCCCCTTGAAAAGCCTTCATGGCCTCCTCTTTTCCATGACACAGCTTTGTAGTTTCAAAAGCCAGAATTGCTTTGGCAATATTTAAATCAGCACCTTCCAGTTTTTCCACTTCACGAATTTCTTCCATGGGCAAAAACGTAAACAGCGCTAAAAACCGTGCGACATCATCATCATCCGTATTCACCCAGAACTGATAATAATCATAGGGAGATGTTCTTTCCGCATCAAGCCAGACGGCACCGCTGGCCGTTTTACCCATTTTTGCGCCATTGCTGGTGGTTATTAATGGAAACGTAATGCCATAAGCTGTTTTTGACAATTTGCGTCGAATCAGATCCACACCGGCAACAATATTTCCCCACTGGTCGCTTCCGCCCATCTGGAGTAAACAGTTGTGTGATTCAGCCAGCTTCATAAAATCATACGCCTGAAGCAGCATATAGTTAAATTCGATAAAATTAAGGCCTTCATCAGACTCAATGCGTATTTTATAACTTTCCGCCTTAATCATGCGATTAACGGAAAAATGACGGCCAATGTCTCTTAAAAAATCGATATATCCCAACCCGATCAACCAGTCCGCATTGTCAGCCAGTTCCGCCTTTCCATCAGAAAAATCTATAAAGTTGGAAAGCTGTTTCCTGATTCCGATTTTATTAAATTCAACATCTTCCTTGGTGATCAATTTGCGCATCTCCGTTTTTCCGCTGGGATCACCAATAAGTCCGGTGCCGCCGCCCACAAGGGCAACCGGTCGATGTCCCTGCCTTTGCATATGAGCAAGCGACATGATCGGAACAAGGCTGCCGACATGCAGGCTCGAAGCCGTGGGATCAAACCCGATATAACATGAAATGGCATTATTGTTCACATAATCATGAAGCTCCTGTTCATGGGTCATGTTTTCAATAAAGCCCCGCTCGGAAAGTACATCTATTACATTCATCACATCAACCCTTCTTTAGTGCCTGAACGAAAACCTGAAAATTTTTTCAAGTTCAAGGCGGGCGAAAATTTTAACCGGAGGAATACATAAAGTATTTTGAGGATTAAAATTTGAGCCCAACGCAGAAATTGGGAAAATTGGCGGTTTTCGTTCGGCACTATTTATTCGCATATTCCACAGCCCTTGTCTCACGAATCACCGTCACTTTAATTTGCCCTGGAAATGTCAACAATTCCTCAATTTTTTTCACAATATCCCTGCTCAACATAAAGGAATCGTTGTCTGAAAGTGTTCCGCCATCAACTATTACCCGCAGCTCCCTGCCTGCCTGGATCGCGTAGGAATTGGAAACACCTTTAAATTCATTGGCAATCGCTTCGAGTTCTTCAAGCCGTTTAATATAATTTCCAAGCAATTCTTTCCTGGCACCGGGCCTTGCACCGGAAAGGCTGTCAGCAGCCTGAACCAAAAGATCATACACGGATTCAGGCGGGATCGCTTCATGATGCGCCGCAATCGCATGCACTATCTTGTCTGATTCACCGTATTTTTTAGCCAATCGGGCACCGATTTCTGCATGGGAGCCGTCCACTTCATGATCAATGGACTTGCCGATATCATGAAGCAGGCCCATACGTTTTGCCAGTTTCACATTTAACCCGAGTTCCGCAGCCATGGTACCGCATAAAAAACCAGCCTCAATGGAATGCTGCAACACATTCTGGGCATAACTTGTTCGAAATTTTAATCGCCCGAGATATTTAATCAATTCGCTATCAATGCCATGAACTCCTAAGTCAAAAGCAGCTTGATCTCCGGCCTCTTTTATTACAACATCCACTTCTTCAGTGACTTTTTTAACAATGTCTTCTATTCGTGCCGGATGAATACGTCCGTCTTCAATCAAGCGTAACAATGACAAACGGGCCACTTCACGCCTTACCGGATTAAATCCCGAAAGGATAACCGCTTCGGGCGTATCATCAATGATTAAATCGATTCCGGTTGCAGCTTCCAATGCACGTATATTTCGGCCTTCCCGTCCGATAATTCTTCCTTTCATTTCATCATCAGGGAGTTGAACAACTGATACGGTACGTTCAGCCACATAATCTCCTGCATATCGCTGAATCGTAGTCGCCATGATTTTTTTGGCTTCCTTGTCCGCATTTTCTTTGGCTTCAATTGTAATACGCTTTATTAACTTGGCGGCATCATGACGGGCTTCATTTTCCATGGATTGAATGAGGAGCTCTTTCGCGCCTTCTGCCGTCAACCCGGATATAACCTCCAATTGCCTTCTTTGATCCTCCAATAAGTCATTATATTTTTGTTCTTTGAGACCAATCTTGTTTTCTCTTTTATTTAATTCCTTTTCTTTTCGGATCGCCTCTTTTACCTGAAGTTCTATTTGTTCCTGTTTTTTCTCTATGCTCTCTCTTTTTTGTTGTAATCGGTTTTCCTGTTTTTTAATTTCAGCATGCGCCTCGGAGGTCTCTGCATCAAAATCGCTTTTCATTTTAAACAGCCGGTCTTTTGCTTCAAGCTGGGCCTCCTTAATAAGAGATTCCGCTTTCTGCTCTGCCGAGCTAAGAATCAATGCCACCTTATCATCGGCGTCTTTAATTTTTTGAGAGGCAAGGTATTCGCGAAAAAAATGTGCGCCCAAAAAACCTAAAAACCCACCAAGGATAAGTAATAAAATATATGTTCCATTCATTCATTTTCTCCTGCATGAAATATTATAGAATACAACGCTAAGCCTGGTTATGAAGTATTAATTTAAGATAAAATCCGAAAAAACAGATGTGATGCAACAAAGATGATCAAAAGGTAAGCGGGAAAAGCATTAAAATCATAAGCCTGGTGTTTTCCGCCAATGTCGGCAAAAAAAAGGTTGGGAAAAATAATACCCCCGCCAGGAGCCGTGTTGAAGGGTCCTTGAACCTGACGATCAAGGTGGGCGCCCTATAGCTTCTTTAGGCTTTTCCGTGCAAGCGGAACTTGCTCACCAAAACCAGTGAAGGCTCCCTTGTTTTACGTATTGGGACAAGGGCATCATCCAATCACGAACACGGCAGGGGTACGAACGAAATATTCTTTATTATTATTTTGTCTTCTAAAATAAATTCAAATTTTTAAAAAAGGTGGCCCATAAAGCTTAAGGATCTACAAAACCTGCGAAATTACTTTGTCTAATCATTTCATCGAGCTTAGAAGTCCTTGAAGATACTGAATTCAAAAAATCAGAATGATTACTCGTTAATGCAACAAACTGCTTGGACATATTTAACGCCGCCATAACCATTATCGCCAATTTATTTGTTTTTAATGCATGAGCAGGAATTTGTTCTTCAACTTTTTGAACCTCCTGCATTAAATAAGATAAAATTTCCTCTAAATTCTTACGGTTTTCATCAGCTTTAAATTTGAATGTTTCACCTAAAAGTTTGATCGTAATAACCTGTTCCACGATATTAATAACCACCTTAATTAATTCTAACCGGTTTCGGCCTTATGTAAGATCATTCAGTTTCGCCAACAAGTTATCTACCTTGGACCGAATTAATGTCTTTTGTTTAGAATATTCGTTCTCTGTTTCAACCTTTTTTTGAAGTTCTGCCTCCAGGCTTTTGACTTTTTCAGAAAGTTCAAAATTTAAATTTTCAAGTTTTTTACATTGGTTAATTAAATTCCCAACCTTTTGTTCAATTTGATCAAATTGGAGCATCACATTATCATTATCCAATTTTCACCTCACTACTTTATTTTATGTTTTGAATTATATTATTTGATCGGTTTTAAAGTCAAGCTATTTTCAAGATTCCATCAGCAAGGCTTCTATGTTTTGTAAATCCTCACGGGTATTTACGCCCATCACTTCAGTGTGATCTTTACATATCATCAGCCCTGTTTTTTTGTTTAAATTATTGGCTATACCGACAATATCAGTCAAATAAATCTCATTTTGCATGTTATCTGATTTAATCTGAGACAATGATATTTCTAAAAAACTTTTTTTAACACAATAAATTCCTGAATTAACAATATTTATATTTTTTTCAATTTCTGACGCATCAGATTCTTCAACAATCCTTTCAACATCACCGGATTTATTTATAATAATTCGTCCATAGCCATAGGGGTTCTTTAACTTAACCCCCAGGCTGGTAATTTCATTGTCCTGCTCAACATGTTTGGCAACCAGTTGCTTAATGGTGGCCGCACGGATCAGCGGCACATCTCCGGATAATATAACAACATGTTTACAATACTCGGGCAATAACGGCAATGCAGTTAATACGGCATGCCCGGTCCCCTTTTGTTCTTTTTGGAACGCAAAGATGACATCAGCGCTTTGGGAAACAACCTCCTGCACTTTTTTGCCCTGATTTCCGACAACAACCACAACATTATTACCACTGATCTGAACGGCTGTTTCAACAACATACATAATCATAGGACTACGGCAAATATGATGAAGTACCTTGGCTTTCTCAGACTTCATCCGGGTCCCTTTGCCGGCTGCCAGAATAATAACGACTGAATTATTACTTACGTCCATAAAAAATTTCTTAAATAAAAAGGGCAAACCAAAAAAGTGATTTGCCCTTACTTAATTTATTGATAAGGTAATGCCTGAATTTTTTACAGCCCCTTGGTTTCAAAAATTTTAATACGCTCGATCGCACGATGCAACGCCGCTTTTGCCCGATCAAAATTAACATCTTCCGCTTTATCAGACGCGAGTCGCTTTTCAGCACGGTCAAGGGCTGCTCTGGCACGATCCACATCAATATCACGTCTTCTTTCCGCTGATTCAGCCAAAACAGTAACCCTGTCCGGTAGTGCCTCGGCAAAGCCGCCGCTGACAAACACTATTTTTTCTTTGCCGTTTGCATCCTGATAATAAATTTTGCCGGGTTTTATTGATGTTAAAAAAGGGGTATGACCGCTCAATACACCAAATTCACCGAGCGTACCCGGTGCCATCACAATTTCAACATCCTCGCTGATTACATTTTTTTCCGGGGTTACCACTTCTAATTTTAACAATTGGGCCATGGATTTTCCTCAACTTGATTATTATGATGACATTTTCTTGGCTTTTTCAACAGCGCCTTCAATGGTGCCGACCATATAGAACGCCTGTTCCGGAAGATCATCATATTTACCTTCACAAATCTCTTTAAAGCCTTTGATTGTGTCCTCAATTTTGACATACTCGCCGGCAAGGCCTGTAAATGTTTCTGCAACATGGAAGGGCTGTGACAGGAATCTCTGCATCTTTCTTGCACGGGACACCGTTACCTTATCTTCATCGGCCAGCTCATCCATACCAAGAATTGCAATAATATCCTGAAGTTCTTTATATTTCTGAAGAATTTGCTGTACTTCACGCGCTACCTGATAATGCTCTTCTCCAATATATCCGGGATCAAGGATTCGAGATGTTGAATCCAGGGGATCCACAGCCGGATAAATACCAAGTTCAGCAATCTGGCGGGACAAAACAACGGTTCCGTCCAAATGGGCAAATGTTGTTGCCGGTGCGGGGTCGGTCAAGTCGTCCGCAGGCACATACACACATTGAACAGCAGTAATAGAACCTTTATCCGTAGACGTAATCCGTTCCTGAAGCGCACCCAGGTCAGTGGCAAGAGTCGGCTGGTATCCAACCGCGGACGGCATACGTCCAAGAAGTGAAGACACTTCGGAACCAGCCTGGGTAAATCTAAAGATATTGTCAATAAATATCAAGACATCCTGACCTTCTTCATCCCTGAAATACTCAGCACATGTTAATGCGGACAGCGCAACCCGGGATCGGGCTCCAGGGGGCTCAGTCATCTGACCGTAAATAAGTGCTGCCTTTGGAAGAACACCCGAATCCTTCATTTCATGATACAGGTCATTTCCTTCACGGGTTCTTTCACCAACACCCGCAAATACGGAAATACCGCCATGATGCATGGCGATATTGTTCACCATCTCCATCATGATAACGGTCTTGCCGACACCGGCACCGCCGAACATTCCCATTTTCCCGCCCCGTGGAAACGGAACCAGCAAATCAATAACTTTAACACCGGTTTCAAGAACGTGAACAGACGTATCCTGTTCAGTTAGCAATGGCGCTGCTCTGTGAATGGGCATCATTTTTTCCTGGCTTACAGGGCCCAGACCGTCAACGGGACGTCCGACAACATTCATGACTCTTCCCAGAGATGCAGCGCCGACCGGCATCATGATCGGATTACCGGTATCTTTAACCGGCATTCCCCGAACCAGACCGTCCGTAACATCCATAGCGATTGTCCGGACAACGTTATCCCCCAGATGCTGAGCGACCTCAACAACCAGGTTGTCTTCTTCATCATTAATCGCCTTATTGCTGATCAAAAGTGCTGTAAGTATTTCAGGCAAATTGCCCTGTTCAAACTCAACATCGACAACAGGACCAAATACCTGCGTAACCTTACCTGTGTTTTCTCCCATTGATAGACCTCCTAAAAGACAATATAACGTATATTTATTTGCGGGTTATCCCTTCAATGCCTCGGCGCCACCAACGATATCCATCAATTCCATGGTAATAGATGCCTGCCGGGCTTTATTATAAGCCAGTGTCAAATTTTCGATCATATCGTCACACGCTTTAGTCGCATTTTCCATCGCCTTCATACGTGCGGCGTGCTCGCTGGTTGATGTTTCCAGCAATGCATTATAAATCTGAATAAAAATATTCTTAGGCAGCATCTCATTTAACAATTCATCCGGTGACGGCTCAATGATATGCTCGGCCATGTATGATACATCTTCATTTTCCTGTGTATCAGATGTTGCAATGACTGGAATGGGTAATAGCTGTTTCACGACCGGAGGTTGATTTGCCATCCCCTGAAAATTGGCAAACACAACATAAACCTCGTCATAATTCCCGTTTAAAAAGTTATCGATCAACTCCTGCCCCGCACTTGACGCAATATTAAATCCAAACTTGCCGCCAACAACCCCTAAATATTCACTGGCGATCTGAAATTGATTTTTTCGACACCAGTCCCGGCCTTTTTTGCCGAAATTGGTAAATGACACATCAAGTTCTTGACTTAATTTTTCATTCATTAATGATTCGGCTTTTTCAATTAAATGAACATTGAATCCACCACACAGGCCGCGATCGGAAGTTAATAACACAATATGCACACGATTCACTTCATCACGGGGGCTTAAAAGAGGGCTCGCGTCTTCACCGGCTTTGTCAGCAATATTGCCAAGCACTTCAGCAAATTTTTCAGCATAGGGGCGAAAAGCTTCCATTGTCGTCTGGGCACCACGCAACCTGGACGTTGCCACCATGTTCATGGCTTTTGTAATCTGCTTGGTCTTTTTGACACTGACAATTTTTGATTGAACTTCCTTTAGTGTTGCCATATATTCATTGCCCTTATCAGCATATCATTTGTAATTGTTTGATTATGTGGAAACCAACCGGTTTATTTAATGGTATCTTTAAATTCGTCACCATATTCCGTCATTGCCTTTTGCAATAGTTGATCCAATTCGTCCGTGATCTTTTTTTCCTCGGCAATACCGCTATAAATTTCCGGATAACGGTTTTCAATAAACCGATACAATCCAGCTTCATATTTTGCCAGTACATCAAGCGGCAATTCATCAAGATACCCTTTTGTTCCGGCATACAGGACAGCCACCTGTTTTTCAAGGGGCAGTGGCTGATACTGGGGCTGCTTTAAGATCTCTACCAATCGCGCCCCACGGGTCAACTGTTTTTGGGTTGAGGCATCCAGATCGGAACCGAATGCGGCAAATGATTCAAGCTCACGATATTGAGCCAGATCCAGACGAAGGGTACCGGCAACTTGTTTCATGGCTTTTTCCTGAGCAGCTCCACCAACCCGGGAAACCGAAAGGCCAACGTTAATGGCCGGGCGTACACCGGCAAAAAACAGACTCGGTTCCAGATAAATCTGGCCGTCTGTAATGGAAATAACATTGGTGGGAATAAATGCGGACACGTCACCGGCCTGGGTTTCAATAATCGGCAAAGCTGTTAATGATCCGGCCCCCATTTCATCATTTAATTTTGCAGATCGTTCAAGCAGTCGTGAATGGTTATAGAAAATATCTCCGGGGAACGCCTCGCGTCCAGGCGGCCGGCGCAGCAAGAGAGACACCTGGCGATAAGCAACCGCCTGTTTTGAAAGATCATCAAAAACAATTAAGGCATGCTTGCCATTATCGCGGAAATATTCACCCATGGAACATCCGGCATACGGCGCGAGAAACTGCTGGGTTGCAGGGTCACTGGCACATGCGGAAATCACTGTTGTGTATTCCATTGCACCGTGTTTTTCAAGAACCGCTATAACCTGGGCAACCGTTGATTTTTTCTGTCCACAGGCAACATAAATGCAGTAAATGTCCGTATTCTTCTGGGCCAGTATCGCATCAACCGCAACCGCAGTTTTACCAATCTGGCGGTCACCGATGATCAACTCACGTTGTCCACGGCCAACCGGTGTCATGGCATCAACAGCTTTGAGTCCGGTATAGCAGGGCTCATGAACACTCTTTCTGGCGATAACACCCGGTGCAACCATTTCAATTCGGCGTGATTCGCTGGCTTCAACAGGGCCCTTGCCATCCAACGGCAGCCCGGCGGCATCAAGAACGCGTCCCAAAACAGCCTCGCCAACAGGAACTTCAGCAATACGCCCGGTTCGTTTTACGATATCCCCTTCTTTAATATGGATATCTTCGCCCATAACTGCGACACCCACATTATCTTCTTCAAGGTTCAACGCAAGACCGAGAATGCCTCCTGAAAATTCTACGAGTTCCAAAGCCTGGACTTTCTCGAGTCCGTAAACGCGAGCGATTCCGTCACCAACAGATAAAACAACACCTGTTTCGCTCAATTCAATCTTCTTGTCAAAATCCTGAATCTGATCTTTAATAATCTGGCTTATTTCTTCGGCTTTTATTTCCATTAGACCCTCTTCTCACCCCTCTTTAAAGATTCTCTCATATTTTGTAATTGTGTTTTGATGCTGCCATCCAACACAAGGTCTCCAATTCTCGTTACAACCCCGCCAATCAGACTGGGATCTTCCTGGGCTTCCAGCACTACCTCTTTTCCTGTCATCTTGGAAAGAGAGTTACGGATTTGTTCAAAAGATTCAGATGAAAGTTTTGTTGCAGAAATCAAATCAGCCCTTACAATACCTTTCTGTTCATCTGCAAGTTTATTATAGTGGGTGCTGACATCACGCAAATAAGTTATTCTGCCCTTATCAAACAATAACAATAAAAACGAGTTGATCACCTTTGACAAATCAAGTTTTTCTAAAACGGCCTGTAATACATTTCGCCGGCTTGCTGTATTATATAATGGATTACTGACAGCCTGCTCAAGCATCCGTTCACCATCCAGCAATGAAATAATCCTGTCGAGTTCGTCCCTGTATGTTTCAGCCTGCCCGTTTTCCTTGCCAATCAGAATCAACGCCTTTGCATATCGTCTTGCAATAGCTGAACTTCTCACTGTGTCACCACCTTGGTTAAATATTCATCAACAAGCTTTTTCTGATCTTGATCAGTTATATTTGTTTTCAATCTGTCTTCAGCCTTTGCAATGGCTTTTTCAAAGACTTCTTCTTCCAGCAGTTTTCTGGCCTGTTTGAATTCATGGTCAATATTGCGCATAGCCTGTTCTTCAAGTTTTCCGGCTGCCGCTTCGGCTTCCTTTAAAATTTTCTCGCGTGCCGCCTCCCCCTGTTGCTTATATTGCTCAATAATTTTTTCAGACTCTTTACCCAACATCGAAAGCCGCTCATTATATTCAGCCAGTTTTTTTTCAGCTTCTATTTTTTTAGCTTCTAACTCTTTAAGCTGATCGGAAATTCCCTGAATCCGATCACCTAAAAACTGGGATACGGGTTTTTTTAAAAGAAAAAACAATGCAATGGCCAAAACCGCAAAATTCATAACGCGATAGGTATCTGTGGCAGCCCAGCCGCCGCCATGTTCACCGCCATGTTCGCCACCTGACGATGCAATTACAGTTTCAACCGCAATTAATAAAAAAAGTACGGCCCATGACGCAATGACCGGAAAATTATTTTTGATTCGCCCTGCCAATCTGATTAAACCGGATAATTTCATTAAACCGCCCTCCCCAGAATTCTGAGACTGATATCTTCAGCAAATCTGTCGACTTCTTTTAATAGCGACTGACGGGCATCTTCCGTTTCCAGGGCTATTTTTTCCCGAATTTGGGCAAGATCCGCCCTGGTTTTTTCATTAATTTTTTCAATAAGTTTTAATTCTTGTTCCCTGGCTTCATCTTCAAAAGCTGCTTTTTCATTTATGCCTTTTTTCCGCGCTTCTCTTATGCCGGACGCTAATGCCTGATCTTTTTCAAGGGCATCCTGCTCAAACCTATCTATCCCCTCTTCAAGACCGGTGACCTTATCATTTCGTTGTAATAAAATCCGCCTGATCGGTTTATACAAAACAATATTTAATGCCCAAATCAAAAAAAGAAAATTTATTATCTGAATAAATAAGGTGCCATCTATACTTACCATTTAAGGCCTCCGCATAAATCTCAACAAAACTGATAAATAAAAATGAGCTGATTTCCGTACTCAATAAATCTTAATCCAAAGATGAAATGTTACCACTAACCAATACTATTTGTCAATTTTTTTTTAAAAAAAATCAATATCTATTTTTTCTTATCAATTTTCATGCAAAATTCAGGTAATAAATCTTCTCATGCTAATATTTATTAAAATTCCTACACCGATATATGAAGTGATTACCGACGATCCCCCGTAACTGATCAATGGCAGCGGCATGCCCACAACCGGCACCAACCCCATAACCATTGCAATGTTAATGAATACCTGCCAGAATATCATAACAGTAATTCCGACAGATAAAATCGTGCCAAAAGAATCACGGCATCCATGCGCAATATTTAATCCAAATGCGATTAACAATAAAAACAAAAAAAGCAATAACATGGAACCGGCAAACCCCCATTCTTCGGCTAATACCGAAAAAATAAAGTCCGTATGCTGTTCCGGTAAAAACGATAACTTTTTTTGCGTCCCCTGCATATATCCTTTTCCAAATATCATCCCGGAACCAACGGCGATCTTGGATTGCCGGATATGATATCCGGTGCCCAGAGGATCGCGGTCCGGAGACACAAGGGTTAATATACGCTCTTTCTGATAGGGTTCCAGCATTTTCCAGCCGACCGGGACAATAATAATTATAATAAGAAATACGCATATCAACGTCCGCCGGTCAATTTTTGAAAACATCGCCATGGAAGCCGCAATCAATAATATGGTGCCTGCTGTTCCGAGATCCGGCTGGGTTGCAACCAATAAAAAAGGAATTGCTGTGAAAATCATGGGAGCCATCAGGCCCCGGAAGGTTATCCCCGGGACCCTGATATTTTTTGAAAAATAACGGGCAAGAATGATGATTACTGCGATTTTGACCGGTTCGGAAGGTTGCAGGTTAAATGGCCCCAAAGGAAGCCATCGAGTTGACCCTCCGGCATGTTTACCGAACAAATGCACACATATTAAAAGCCCAATACTGAGCCCGTATATAACAGGAGCCCATTTATCCAGATACTTATAGCTGAAAATAAAGGTTATAAGCATCAGGCACATACCCATCGCGTGCCAGATCATCTGCTTGTAAAAAATCGAGGTCTGTTGAGACGCTTCGCCGACGGACACGGCACTGTACAATACCACCATACCGATCACACCAATAAGAATTGTTATGGCAAGCAGTCCCCAATCAAAATATTGAATCAAACGCCGATCAAACATGATGACCTCGTCATACTTTATACACCAGATAAGAAAGATACCCGAAATAACAGATTAACAGGATAAATCCGTCCTTTCGGGAAACTGTGTTATCTTTCCACATCATTATCAGGGGCAGCAAACTGACCAGCATCATCACTCCATAGTCGATGATCAGACCGCTTTCCATAAATCCGCCGGGAATCGGGATCGATCGAATCATGGATGCAGCCCCGATAACGCTCAATATATTAAACACATTGCTTCCCACCAGATTCCCGATGCTGATATCCATCTGCTTACGCATCGCAGCCACAACTGATGTAGCAAGCTCCGGCAGAGATGTACCGAAGGCAACGATGGTGAGTCCGATGAATTTTTCATTAACACCAAATTTTGTCATAATAATGACAGCCGCATCAATTAATGTCTGAGCGCCGAATACCACACAGGCAATGCCCACAACAATAAAAGAGATCTGCTTTGCACGCGACTCTATGAATCCAATCTCATCCAGTTCAGCCTTTGTTTCACGCACGATTCTTATATCGGTTCTTTTGGATGCAATCTGACCAGCATTGATTGATAAATAATAATTATAAACCATATAAATAATAATGCCGCAAAACAGTATGCATCCCTCTATTTGTGAAATTTCAGAATCAAAAGAAAGGACCAGCAGGAAAACTGAAACAATAAGCATCAAGGGGATGTCCCGTTTAACAACGCTTCTGTCTGCGGTTATCGGCATAAAAAAAGATGCTGCACCAAGCACAAGGGCGATATTGCAGATATTGCTCCCCACAACGTTGCCCACAGCGATCATGCTTTTATTTCCAATTGAGGCAATCACGCTCACAATAAATTCCGGGGCCGAAGTTCCAAACGCAACCACCGTCAAACCGATTACAACCGGTGTTATGCCAAGGCTTCGCGCAAGACTGGCCGACCCCTTAACAAGCCATTCAGCACCAAAATAAAGCATCACAAAGCCTGCAATCAAAAGGACATATTGTAATATCAAAACGTTTAACCTGTGTCTTTAATTTGGGTTCTCGTTATGGAAATAGCATGCTATACTACCAATAAATTTTTAAAATTGGCAATAGCAGTATTCGTTAATTTCACTCACCCGTTAGTTTCAAATGGTCTTCTTTAAAAATATGAGCCGGACACATATATTTAAAAGCTTTTCAGGGTAATGAATTACCACTGTATGAAAAAAATAACTTATCAATCATTTCAAATGATTACAAATGAGTTATTTGGAAGT
>JAOZOL010000294.1 GCA_029933295.1 Desulfobacterales bacterium
TCCAACACCGCCTTTGTATCGGTAAGAATCAACTGGTTATTCCGCTTGTCCACGGTAAGATTGCCGCGCTCTTTTGTTAGAATTTTTTTGATATGAGGCTCTATTTCACTTGATGCATTGGCATAATTAATGGGAATATATTCAGTTAATAACGGTTCCAGCTTCTTTTGCTCTTCTTTTCGTTTCCTTAAGGCAGCAAGCTTCTGCTCCACCAGTTGTTCTTCCTTCTTTAAAGTGTTTTGTGTCGTAATCCGGACTATATCGCCCTGCTCAATTTTTCCGAGCTGGTTCATTCTCAAAACCAGGTCCAGGGCCTGATCCCAGGGGACGGGTTTTTCAAGGGAAATGGTAACTTCGCCGTTTACATTTTTGTCTATGGCATAATTCTTCCCGCTGACCTGCTGGATGATGCGGAAAACGTTTTTAATATCTGTTTTATAAAAATCAAGGGCGATCTTCTGGCCGGTATAATGTTTCTGCTTGCCAATACTTGCTAAATACTGTTCTTCTTCGTTTTCTATTTTTCCCGGGCCTTCAACACCGCCTTCCTCCTCGGCTTCAGCAATCGTGACTTCCCCCAGCACCTGCTGCCAGGGGGGCAGTTGTGCTGCTTCAAAAGGTCGCGGGCCGATGGATGATGCGTCAAAAATAATGGTCAACAGGTTATCTTCCTGAATCGATTGATAGGGAACCCCTTGCCGGAGTTCAATAATAATATCGGTTGAGGTATCCTTTTGAACCGGTGTGACGCGGTCAACGGCACTCTCAAACCGGGTCGTAATTAGCGGGCGGTTCTTGCGGAATTCAGGCAGCCGGCTGTTTGCCAGACTCACCTTTAATGTTCGCTGTGAAATTTTATCAATTTTATACCCAACCGGATGGGTCGTCCCGATAATAATCGATGACTTTCCGGACTGCTTACCTGAAAAATCAATACGGTTAACCGTTGCCGGGGTTGTGCTTATTTCTTCCGCCAGGGGTGTTTGAATATTTGACGATTCCGGTATTTCCTTTTGACCTTCGTTAGTATCCAGGTCCGGGGGTTGGACAACCGATTCCGCCTGGGCCGGTGTACGGTCGCTTATCACAGCAGGGGCAGGCACTTGTGCTACGGGCTGCGATATCTGATGCCCGCCTTGAAATAAAATTTCAATATCAGTGCCCATACGTTTAACCGAATAGGAAAGGTCTTTTTTTAATACAACTTCAAGCCGGACATTGGCCTGATCAGGTGACATGGTTGTCTTAATGGAAGCAATAATATTACTGTCCGGGGTATATTCGGGTTGAAGTCCCCCAATAGACGTATCCGGAAAAAGTAAAACCACACCAATGGGATCATACTGCTTGACAGACGTATAATTCAATTCCTGATTGGCGCTGATGAGTATCTTGCCTGTTTCATCTGTGCTTGCGGCCCTGTTTCCGGTCACCATTATTCCGGTGATAATTTTTGCCGGTGATTTTACTTCAGCAGCATTATCCGAAACCTCCGGCGAAGATACACAATAGGACGACCCAAAAAGCAGGATCAGTAAAATTAAAAAAAGAATACGCCCGGTTTTCTTCACCGATTTAATGTTTCTACGATCATACATGTTTTATTCTCCAGATTATTTCCGAAGTTTCAATTCACTCTTCCTGACAGCTATTTTCCCATAAACATCTAAATATTTTTCTTCGACAACCACACGATCTTTCAATATTTTTTTTACCTGCCCGCCCCTGTTCCCGACATATGTCCCTTCTTTGACAATATATCCTTTACCGGAAATTTCCTGGACAAGGGCGCAAAGTTTATCCGGCATCCTTAAAACCCCGGTTAATTTCAACTGGCTTAAAGCAACCTTTTCAAGGGGTGTCATGGGGATCCGTCGCGGAATCTTTTCTTGGCCAGTCGCCACTGGTGCCTCCGGTTTATGAATAAACGGCGCAAAGGGATCGGGGCGGCCTTTAGGATTATAAAGCTTTTTTCTTCCCCCCAAAAAATTTTCCATATCAAATGCAGGCTCACCTGTATGCTTGGAAGCAATAAGGTTCGATTCCACGGCTGAAACCGGCTCCTTTTTCGTCTCCCGGCTTTGCGGAGAAATTTTTTCCGGTTCAGCCTTGGCAACCTGACCAGGCTGAACTTTACCGGCTTTTGCGATTTCAGGCCTTTTAATCTTTATTCGCTTGCTCATATACTTCACGGGTATAGCAAAAGCTACACCACAATTAAGGCCTGAATCAATACCTGAAAAGCTAACCCAAAAAAAAACGCTTATTACACAACAAATAAGTTTATACATGATTTATCTTCTTTTTTTCTTTTTTTTCTTTTTGCTTTTTGGTTCTTCCCCGGAGGACTCAATAAATTTATATGTTGCAGCAACACATGAAATACTGAGATTTGAACTGCTGCCTTTGCTGCCTTTTAAATCAAACCGGTTAATGTTGACGATACGATTCATGCTGGCCAGCTTATCGAAAAAAACGCCCAGTTCATGATAGGTGCCGGACAATTTCATTTGCACGGGGATTTCAGCATAAAAATTCTTTTTCTTTTCAGCCTTGGGCTCAAAAAGCAAAAACTCGAGCCCTGCAGCTTTTCCGTATTGGGAAATATTTATTAATAAGGATGGAATCTCTCTTTTAAGCGGCAATGCCCTTGACACCACATTAAATTCCGCCTGCTTTTCCTCCATCAACTTCTGATATTTCACAAATTGAGCGGCATTTTGTTTCGTCTTCTTCAGCAACGCCTCCTGAGCGGTGATATCTTTTTTTAACTTTCCGATTTCCTCATATTTCGGCATATACAAAAAATACACAAAAATACCAACCACCACCACAACCACTGCAACACATATGGCAATTCGCTGAACTTTTGTGAGATCACTAATTTTTTGTATCAGCGGCTCAATAGAATTTAGTGGGAGTTCAATTTTTTTCATCCTTATTACTTCCTCTTTTTACCCTTCCTGCCCGCAGCTTTTTTTTCCGTTGTGGCTGACACATTTTTTAAATTTTTTGTGCATTTGATATCAAATAATTTCATGCTTAAACCAAATCGACTAACTTTTTTGGAACTTTTTAATGACACCGAACTAAAGAGGGCTGACCGCTCAAGACGCGTCATAAATTCGGCAATGGTTTCATTGTCCATGGCAATTCCGTTAATAGAAACAGTTTTTGCATCAGCAACAAACCGTTTTAATTGCATCCGGTCCTGAACCACCATCTCCGTCATTTTTTCAAGCAGCTTCGGGGGGTACTCACGCATGGTATCGAGTTGATTGACGATTTCGATCTGTTTTTCAAGCAATGCCAGCTTTTTCTTTATTTTCTCAACCTCATCGGCTTTTGCCTTATAGATTTTAACTTCTTTTTTTACCCCTTCTAATTCTGCCGTGAGATTATTTGCCCTGGTCTTTAAATTGACATTATAAACAATTAAAATTACAAGCAATAATATAAAAGACAAAATACCAATCGATACCTGTTTCCGAATATTCTCTTTTGACCGGGCCGCCCTGTAGGGTAATAAATTAATTCGTATCATTTGTCGTCCATTTTTCTGATTGCAAGCCCCATTGAAATAGCGGCCTGAGATGCCATCTGCTTCAGATAA
>JAOZOL010000295.1 GCA_029933295.1 Desulfobacterales bacterium
AAACAAAAAATATTAATATTAAAATATTCATAGAATATTAGAGGTAGAGACGATGACGACTTATTCTCATAAAAATCGGCCCGTAATTATCGGTATCGGACAATGTGTCCACCGTTCCGTTGTGCCGGCTGAAATTAAAACTCCCATGGAATTGATTGAAATGGCAGTACGTGCGGCTGAAGCGGATTCACACGTTAAAGCCCTGGCTCAGAAAGTGGATACGCTGTGCCTTGTCAATATTTTGACGCAGCAATATGATGATCCGCTTTCAGAACTTTCAGGCAGGCTCCATATTAAACCAAAACATCAGGCATATACCTGGGTAGGCGCATGCGCCCCTCAGTGGTTCGTTAACCAGACCACAGAAAAAATTATTTCAGGTGAGACCCGGATCGCGTTGATTTGTGGCGGTGAAGCATTCCATTCCAAAAAGCTTGAGGCCAGGGCCAACGGGTCTGTTTTTCAGCAGTGGGATTTTCCCCACAAAAAGCCATGGATGGCCGGTGACCTCCGGGACCCGGTTACTGAACTGGAAATGAAATATGGTCTGACTTTGCCGATACATTTTTATCCTTTTTTTGAAAATGCCCTGAGACATCATGAAGGCCTGACCGTAGAGGAACATAAAAAAGAATTGGGGAAATTTTGTGCCGACATGTCTGAAATCGCGGCAGACAATCCGTATTCATGGTTCCAGACACCAAAAACGGCAGATGAAATTTCGGTTATTTCAGAATCCAACCCGATGATATCCTTCCCTTATACCAAGTTCTTGTGTTCGATGATGCAGGTGGATCAGGCTGCTGCGATTTTTTTAACGGATGAGCAGACGGCATCGGAGATAGGAGTCCCAAAAGAGAAGTGGGTATATCCTGTGGGAGGCGGAGATGCCTCTGATATCTGGCATGTATCCGAACGGGTAAGTTTTTATTCATCCCCTTCAGCCAGGGTCGCTGCCGATACGGCGCTTGCTCAGGCCGGGGTAAGTCTTGATCAGGTCGACTGCCTTGACTTGTACAGTTGCTTTCCCTGTGCCACACGTATTGTGCGTAACATGTTGGGCATGGACAAAAACGATCCGCGTCCCCTCACTATTACCGGCGGCATGCAATGCTTTGGCGGGCCGGGGAATAATTATTCGATGCATGCCATCTGCAAGATGGTGGAGCTGCTCCGGCAGGATAAAGACAGGATCGGGCTGATTCATTCGCTCAGCTGGTTTATCAGTAAACATTCCGTCGGTATATATTCAGGGTATTGGCGGCAGGCTGATAACAGGAATGCTGATGGTATGGATCTTCGGTCCGGCCTCGATAAAATTAAAGGGCCTAAAGTCATAGAAGAGGCTGATGGAAAAGGGGAAATTGAAACATATACGATTTTTCATGACAGAAACAGTCGTCCTGCAGATGCGGTAATCATCGGAAAGCTTGATGATGGCAGCCGTTTTCTGGCAAAGCCTGAGCCGAATGCCGGCATACTTGAGGCTATGATGAATCAGGAATTTATCGGCAGAATCGGCAGGGTTCGATCAAAGGGCGGCTTTAATTTTTTTCATATCTAACAGGGATAGAGGGATACGATATGCATATTGGAGTATTTGCGGACATTGAGGGGAGTTTTGGTATCTGGCGAATGCGTCAGTGCCGCATGGGAACACGGGAGTGGCAGTATGGACGCGCCTGTTTAACCAGAGACGTCAATTCTGTTATTCAGGGTGCATTTGACGGTGGCGCCGAAAAAGTCACAGTTAAGGATACGCATGAAGTCGGGTTCAACTGCCTGATTGACAGGTTGGATTCCAGAGCACGATATATTGGCGGTCATTATATTAATCCATCTCTGTTTGGCAAGATTACCGACCTGGATATGGTTTTGTATGTTGCAATCCATGCTGCATCCGGCACAGAAGGCGCTTTTTTCCCCCATACCCATTACGGGATTTTTTCTGAAGTCCGGTTAAACGGAAAGCGTGTCTGTGAAATGGACATCTATGGTGCATATCTGGGAGAGCTGGGTATCCCCATCGGTTTTGTTTCAGGAGAAGATATTGCTGTAAAACAAGCCTTAGAAGCTCTGCCATGGGCAAAATCCGTTGTTGTTGACAAAAGGAAAGAAACCTATATATCGGGCGAAAAAAGTATCCGCTATCTTAAGGAAGGAAGAGAGTCGCTTCGGCAGACTGCTCAAAAAGCCGTCCGTCAAGCATCACGGATGCAGCCTCTGATAATACCGGGTCCGCTTCATTTTGAGGCCACTTTCCGCACCCAACAACTTGCTGACAAATTTAATACATGGGACTTCAAACAAACCAATGAAAAGGTAGAATGGGAATCCGAAAATATGATCAATGGCTTTGAAATGCTGAATAAGCTGACGTTTTTTCCTAAAAAAATTTATCCATACCGTAAGCCGCTTACCTTTCTCATGCGGAACTACTTTCGTGTTAAAAGCACCTGGTTTGCGCCGGAACCGAATCCGGAGGAAGCGGCAGAAATTTGACAATTATTTCTACGCTCTACGGTAACAATAAAGGAAATGCTATGCCGATTTTAAACATAACCCATCAGCCCGGTCGCCATTGCGCAAGTTCCGCCATAAGCGATTTTGTCCGGTTTCACGGATATATCTTAACTGAAGCAATGTGCTTTGGCATAGGTGAAGGACTGGGAATCTGGTATTTAAGTCCTTCCGGAACGACCCCGAGCCGGATGGTTCATGTACGTACTGCTGATTTAGAAGAGCAGTTTTTTAAAGGGATGGGGCTCCCTTTCTCGTGGGAACAATTCGATGATCCCGAACAAAGCGAAGAATATCTGTGTCACAGGCTGGATAAAGGAAAACCCGCACTTTTGCGAACCGATATTTATCATTTACCGTATTATCATTCCAGCACCCATTTCCCGGGGCATCTGATTACGGCATGGGGATATGATGAAAAAGAGAAGCTGTTTTTTGTTACCGATACGGAGCGGAAAAAACCCCTATCTGTCCCTTTTGATAAAATGCGGCTTGCAAGGTATTCCAACGGCGGTTTTATAAATATGAAAGGAGATATGTTCGCACCTGATTCCATTGAATTTCCAGGAAATTTTTCAGAAATCATAAGAACAGCAATAATCAGAAACAGCCTGGCAATTACTGAACCCTCAAATGATTCTTCAGGGTTAGATGCGCTTTATAAAATGCAAAAAGAAATGAAGAACTGGCATGAAATTGAAGACTGGAAATGGATTGCACGGTTTACGTATCAGGTTATTGAAAAACGGGGGACCGGAGGCGGAGGTTTCCGGCTGATGTATCACGATTTTCTCAGGGAGGCTGCGGAATTTGTGCCTCAAATCGCCGGATCCGGCCTTGACAAGATAATGATGGAAGTCGGCCTGGCGTGGCGTGATTTTGCAATAGCGCTGAGGGATGCATCGGAAGCGAACAAGCCTGATTTTACAGAATCCATTGACAAACTTACCATGCTGATAAAGAAAGAAAAATCTTACCATAAAGCAGCGTTGCAGTCAGGGTAAAAAGCTTTTCATGGTAATGAATTACCACTGTATGAAAAAAATAACTTATCA
>JAOZOL010000296.1 GCA_029933295.1 Desulfobacterales bacterium
GTCTAATTCCTGGTACTGTGCGTCAAGATCAGTTATAATCATAGCAGTGAATGGTCCTGAAAAAAGAGTTAAAAAATCAAGTATTTTTAAATTTAATAAAGGTTCTGCTGTTATTATAATCTCTTAATTTGATTATATAAAAGCATCTCGAATATGCAGCTATTATCATCATTTTTTTCTATGGTTCACGATTGAGCAATAATCGCAATTTAAATATTATCGGTTGATTAGAATTGAAATAGATCGAACCGGAAATTTTCAAGGTCAATATAAGCCATTTTGTTGCGGAGAGATTTTCCTCGTTTAAGAAGGATCTTAATAACCTCCATGGCTTCCAGTCCGCCTATTATGCATGGAGTTATTGATGGGACGCCAAGAATCTTTTCCATCTGTTTTGGGGCTTTTTCTCCCGGATTTTTAGTCACGTATAATTTTTCAAGATCCATATCTTCAGGAAAAATTGTCATTACATGGCCATCAAAACCTGCCACAGCGCCATGAACCATGGGAATCCCCGATTTTTTTACAGCCCTGCCAAGGACAAGGCGATCTTCTATATTATCTAAGGCATCTACAACAACGTCAGCATCTTTGATAATTTCATAAGCATTGTTTTTATCAAGTTTTTCATTATAGGGTATTATTTCAACAGCAGGATTTACAAGATTTACGGCAAGACGGGTTTCATCAGGTTTAGGCAGACCGAGAGAGGATACCGTTGAAAATACCTGACGGTTGAGGTTTGTTTCATCAAAAGTATCATAATCAACAACGATAAGCCGACCGATGCCGATTCTGGCAAGAAGCATGACAACGTACCCGCCGAGACCGCCGGCTCCGATAACCGAAACCGTTGATTCTGATAATTTAAGCTGCTCGTCTATTGAAACAATGTCACGGTTACGAAGATATATGTAAGGACATATACCGAGCTTTAAAGCTTCAAGAAAAACCTTACGAATGGAACATCCCAAAGCAATGCTGATTTCTATTGCTCTCTCATTACTGATTATGCGGATTTTTCTGCCAACCGGATCAGAAATTTCTTTTGATTTTCTATTCAGAAGCTCCTGAATATCAGGTTTTATACCAGGGTTCAAATTGTTGATCCTCATTATTCAAAATTTGTTTTGTTAAAAACAAACAATAAGTTATCCAATAATACAAAGCACATCATTTTTGGAAACAGAATCCCCGGCCTTGTAATTAATCGCTTTAATCGTTCCACTGACCGAAGCCGGAAGCGCATTTTCCATCTTCATCGCTTCCAGAACCACGACCGTATCCCCTTTTTCGACAGAATCCCCCACTTCTTTAGAATAACTGACAATCATCCCGGGCATAGGGGCCGTCAAAGGAGTGCCTTCTGTATCTGAAGCTGCTGGTTTGGATACCGGGGATGATGGCTTAGGTGTTGGCGGGGTCGAAGCGGAGGGTTCAGGCCGTGGTGCCGGAGCAGCAGCAGCCGGCGCTGAAGGCAAAGCCGCTGGAGCTTGTTGGTACGGCACAGCTGGAACTGCCGGCGGCGGCGCATAAGTAATGATCGGCTGCCCGCCAGGCTCATCTACGCTCACTTCATAGTATTCATCATCGATAAAAACGTTAAAAGTTCTGGCGTGTTCTCCTTTTTCCGGTGCTTGCCCGGAAAATTTTTCAACCAGTTTCCCGGCCTTGGCCTTAGCAAGAATTTCATCCGCTTTTTTGACATCTTCAAGAGTTCTGGCTTTAAGTGAATCCGGCGGCGTTTCTTTTCCGTATTTGTACATCAGGAATTTTTTTCCGCTCACGGGGTACAGCGTATATAAAATAATATCTTCAAGATCGGTACTCAGGCCTTTGAGTTCATTTTTGGATTTTTCCAGTTCAGGTTCAATAACCTCTCCAGGCCTGCAGGTGATTGGTTTTGTACCCCTTTCATACCCTTTCAGCGCTTTTTTCTGAAGTTTTGAACTGATGGGAACCGCGGTTTTTCCATATAATCCGTAACATAAATCTTTTACCTGGGCCGTAATCATCTTATATTTTTCATCGTCATTATCAAACAAGACATTGTTAACGGTTTGTGTCCCCACGATCCGGCTGGTGGGTGTGACCAGCGGAATCTGTCCGAGATCTCTTCTCACCCGGGGCAGTTCGGCAAAAACTTCATCGATTCGATCCAGGGCATTCATTTCACGTAACTGATCGAACAGCCTGGAATGCATTCCACTGGGAGTCTGGTGCAGCAGAACGTTAATATCAATAATCGAAACCTTTGAGTCATCCAGAAGATGCTTGTATTTAGGCAGCACTTCTTTTTCGAGAACCACATTGATTTCGGCAAGTTTCTTAATGTCAAAGCCGGTATCCCGGTTGGTACCGACTAAAGACATCACCATGGGTTCAACCGCAGGATGAGATGCCCGGTACGCATAACTGCTCATGCAGGTATCAATGATATCAACACCGGCCTCAACTGCTTTTAAATGTGTCATGGGTGCCATGCCGGAAGTAAAATGACTGTGCAGATGAATGGGAATATCCGTGGTTTCTTTTAAGGCTTTGATGATCTCAAACGCATCATAGGGGGCCATTAACCCGGCCATATCCTTGATGCAGATACTGTTCGCTTGCATTTTTTCAAGGTCTTTGGCTTTTTTAAGATAATAATCCAGATTATAGACGTCACCGCCCATGCGCGGTTCGGTCAGCGAATAGCAAATGCATCCCTGAAAATGTTTACCACAATCGTTGATCGCGGAAACCACTGTTTCAAAATTCCTAAAGTCGTTCAGTGCGTCAAAGGTCCTGAATATATCCACTCCGTTCTCTGCTGCTTTTTCAACAAATGCCCGGGCGACATCATCCGCATAGTTACGGCACCCGACAATATTTTGCCCCCTGAGCAGCATGGAAAAAGGTGTTTTCTTAATGTATCGTTTTAAGGTGCGAAGTCTCTGCCAAGGGTCTTCATTTAAAAAGCGATGCATGGTATCAAATGTTGCGCCGCCCCAGACTTCCATCCCCCAGAAACCGATTTCATCCATCATTTCAGCAACCGGTATCATATCTTCGGTTCGTCCTCTGGCGGCAAAAAGGGATTGATGTCCATCCCGGAATGTCAAATCCTGAATTTTAACCGGGTTCTCGGCTTTTGGTCGGTTATCATAATCATCAATTGACTGTATTTTCACTTTAAAATGGTCACTCATTGGAATCCCCTCATTAATATCGTGTGATAAATGGATTTTGAACGTCTGAGACGTTACAAATTTTGTTTAAATAGTGTTTTGAATAAAAAAATACTTAAAAGCACCAATGATCGGAATTTTTATTTTGCTCCGTTGAATTTTATCTGTGAAATGCTTTCATCTGCACCATTGAGCGCATCTGCATCTGCTGCTGACGCCCACTGATACCCCATAAGTTCATAACAAACGATTTTTCATCTTTAGTCTCAGGGGCCGCTTCAGAAAATTGAGACATTGAAAATGCTGCCGCCTCCTGTTCTGATTTGATATAATGGGTAACAGCTGCAATTGCGGCTATCTTCTTTTTTCTATCCATGTCATCCTCAATCTGTCTTTAGT
>JAOZOL010000297.1 GCA_029933295.1 Desulfobacterales bacterium
GAAGCCTGCGTGGAAGGGGCCCTATATGCAGGCTTAACGTTTTTTGCCGGCTACCCGATCACGCCGTCAACTGAAATTGCCGAACACCTGTCACAACGACTGCCTGCGATCGGCGGTAAATTTCTTCAGATGGAGGATGAAATCGCTTCCATGTGTGCCATTATCGGCGCATCCCTTACCGGTCAGAAGGTCATGACCACCACCAGCGGGCCGGGGTTCTCCCTGATGCAGGAAGCACTGGGGTATGCCATTATGGCTGAAATCCCCTGTGTGGTCGTTAACGTGCAGCGCGGCGGACCGTCCACCGGTAATCCCACAGCCGTGAGTCAGGGTGATGTCGGACAGGCCCTTTACGGCACCCATGGCGATCATGCCATTATCGCCCTCACAGCATCAACGACCCAGGACGCTTTTGATATCACCATTGAGGCCTTCAACCTTGCGGAAACTTACCGCACACCGGTTATTTTGATGTTTGATGAAGTTTTAGGCCACACCCGGGAAAAGATAATCATTCCGCGCAAAGGGAAAATTCCGCTGAAGGAGCGGCTTTTGACAAGCGTGAAGCAGGGAGTTGACTATCGCCCGTATCTGCCCCGGGAAGACGGACGGCTTCCCATGAGCGATTTCGGCGGGGTTCACCGCTACAATGTCACCGGTCTTGTGCATGATATGTGGGGGTTCCCTTCCAATAATCCCAAGGTCGTGGAATCGCTTTTAAGACACCTGACGGATAAAATAAATAATAATGTTAATAAGATCGCCCGTTACAAGGAATACTTTCTTGAAGATGCGCAGACCATTTTGATTTCATACGGATCAACGGCCCGGTCGGCACTTCATGTCGTGGAAAACCGACGCCGACGGGGAGAACGTCTGGGACTTCTGGAACTTCAGACGCTCTGGCCGTTTCCCTTTGGGTTGATTCAGGATAAATGCGCTAATGCCCGATATGTAGCAGTTGTGGAACTCAACATGGGACAGATTGTCCAGGCGGTAAAAATGGTTCTTCCCAGTGAAAAGGTATTTCTGATTAACCGGTATGACGGCATTTTTATCAGCCCGACGGATATTAAAAATCATCTGCGGCTGATTCACGGCAGAGGGGTCTAACCCATGGCTGTTAAAGACTATATTCGGGACCGGTTTTTTCCGCACATCTGGTGCCCGGGATGCGGGCACGGCATTGCTATGAACGGCATGCTCCGGGCGATTGACAAACTGGGGTTGAGCAAAAACGAGATCGTCATGGTCTCCGGCATCGGCTGTTCCGCAAGGATCACAGGGTACCTCGATTTTCATACAATGCACACCCTTCACGGACGGGCTCTTGCCTTTGCCACCGGCGTTAAAATGAGCCGTCCGGAACTTACCCTGATTGCGCCCATGGGTGACGGCGACGCCCTGGCCATCGGCGGCAACCATTTTATCCATGCCGCCCGCCGGAATATCGACATGACCGCCATTATCATGAACAACCGGACCTACGGCATGACCGGGGGGCAGTTTTCCCCGCTTTCCGGTTATGGTATATATGCCAGTACCGCGCCGTACAAGAATATTGATCATGATTTTGACGTTGCCCAACTTGCGATTGCGGCCGGTGCGACATTTGTAGCGCGAACCACCACCTATCACGTCAACCAGATCACCGATTTTATTAAAAAGGCGATCCTGCACAAAGGATTTTCCGTGGTGGAGATATTGAGCCAGTGCCCCACTTACTTTGGACGGAAAAATAAAATGGGCGATGCCGTTGATCTGATGGAATTATATAAAAACAGCACCACGCCCATCGGGTCTGACGCCAAAAAAGAAAATCCGGATTTAGTGGAACGCGGCATTTTTGTCGAAAAAGCGCTTCCGGAATACTGCAGCGAATATGATAAAATTATAGACCGTGCGAAGAAAGGAATATAAACCAAAGATGGAACGATGCCGGTTAATGTTCTCAGGGGCAGGCGGCCAGGGCGTGATTACCGCTGCCATCATCCTTGCGGAGGCGGCTGCCATGTATGAAAACTTAAACGCAGTCCAGACGCAGACATACGGACCTGAAGCCCGTGGCGGCTCGTCTCGAAGCGAGGTCATTATAGCCGACACACCCATTCTTTTTCCTAAAGTGATCCAGCCCAACGTCCTGGTCTGTCTGACCCAGGAAGCGTATAACAAGTTTCATCCCCTGATCCGACCCGGCGGAACTCTGCTTTCGGATGCCCGGTATGTCAACACATTAAAAAAAGTGGACGCCTACCGGGTGGAACTGCCCATGTACAAAACCGTAATGGAAAAAATCGGCAATTCCATTGTATTTAACATCTGCATGCTCGGGGCCGTGATCGAACTCATGGGTCACGTTAAGCCCGAATCCGTAATGAAAGTCCTTGAATCAAGAATGCCGCCTGCATCCCTTGAAATGAACCGCAAAGCACTGGAACTCGGCATTGACCTTGCATCCCCGTTTAAGCGGTAGCTTGCATGATTTTAAAAGCATTCCTTTTCCCATCCGGTTACGTCAATTTCAGGTAATACATTTCGAAAGACCTTTTCCCGTCTCACATAAACCACCACGGCGTTACCGTAACAGGAGATTTTTCCCCACAACACTACCCCCTCCCTGTAAATGACAATGTCTTTTTCCGTGGTATCGCCCTTAAGTCCGAGCCATGAAGAAATATTTGATTTCTCGGAAGAAGCTGCAAGCCGTAAATTTATCAAAATCTTATCCCTCTTCCAATTGCCGCAATGTTTCTTCAAGCACAGGTAGCTGTTGTTTATGTTTGGGAGCGTTGGACGCTTTTTTAAGATTTATTAATGTTTCAAGGTCAAGAACGTGAATCGTATGGCCTCTGAATTCAATTTCTACTGTGTGATTGAGAAGATCTTCATAGGTTTTTCCTTCTTCAATAACCGCTAAAACATCAAGTGGACCTAAACGGGTTGTAAAAAGTGCATGCTTCAGCCCGGAAAAGTCATCCTCCTTTGGCTCTATTATTTTGTCGTCCGGACGACGATAGGTTGCGTTTATTGATTTTAAAAAATTGAAAAGTTTAGCAATATTCTCCGCAGAGCGATCATGCACAATATCCACATCCAGCGTTGTCATCGGAGCCCCCTGAACAACTGCGGCAAGGCCTCCGACAAGAATAAATTTAACGTCCGCTTTTATGAGTCCTTCAAGTATTGCGCTCAGATCCGCGCTTGTTGTCCTTTTGCTTTTTGAATCCATTTCTCAATTCCAGAATTGCGCGCACTGCATTATCATTTGCCAGCAGCCGTTCTTCGGGTGACATCTTTAGGAACATGGTGAATAGTCCCCTGTCAACACCTGAACTGTTTTTGATTCCTTTTTTTTCGGCCATCAGACACTCATATATGCTGGATTTATTTTTTAAAAAATTTATGAAAACTTTAATATCATGATATTGCCATATTATCAATTTGTAAAAATTAATCCCGCAGGGTAACCGCATTTGAATTTAAATGCGGTTACCCTGATTAATCCCGATGGCCACCCAAAATCCCCCACCCGCCGGCCACCAAAAAAATTGACG
>JAOZOL010000298.1 GCA_029933295.1 Desulfobacterales bacterium
GGCTCGCCCTTAGGGTGAAAATTGATAAGAAAAAATATTATAATTCTTCACAACGTCTTTGTTTTTAATTGATAAAAAAGTTCTTATCAATTTTCATGCAAAATTCAGGTATTAATCTATCATGCCGATATTACAAAAAAATATACCTAAGATTAAACGTGAATTTTCCGGTAACCGTATACTGGCAACCGTCAACCCGATAAATATGCCTCAATATCATGCAGGTAGTATATCAAGAGATAGCATCAAGTCAGAAAGTTGAGTGAATTACAAAACAGGGGAAGGCAAATCCGTATTCGCAGTCTGATGGGATGAAAACAAAAACACCGGCAAACGGTATAGCTGATCCTGGTAAGCGAGACTGCCCCACAGGGCATTTGCCAGGGCCTTTTCAGCCAGGCTCTTTTTTAAAAATCCTCTGGTCAGTTCCTGGCTATTAAAATCATACGTAAATTCCTGGGGGGGCTTTCGGGGTTGCAGGATCACCACATCATCGCCTTTCATATAGGCCAGGTTCATGCCATACTGCATAATGGCCCGGCCTGTATATGTATAGCGATCCGGTTGAGCACTCATGTCACGGCCTATCATGGGATTTTTGTTATCTAAGCCCATCAGAGAAAGCAGGGTGGGGGGCAAATCAATTTGACTCACAATCCGGGGGTCTCGTTTCGGATCAATCCCTTTGCCGAGGATCAGTCCCGGAATTCGATAGTGATCGATCGGTACAAGATTGGCCCCCTTTACACGAGAATCATGATCCGCTACTATTAGAAAAATGGTGTCTTTCCAATAAGGAGATTTCTGAGCCTTCTTAAAAAATTGTCCAATGGCATAGTCGGCATATTTGGCCGCATTATACCTGGTCTGTTTCGGCTGTTCATAGAGTTTGATCCGGCCATCCGGAAATTCAAACGGATCATGGTTGCTGGATGAAAAGACAAGGCCAAAGAAAGATTGCCCTTTTTCATGCAGGCTGAGAAATTCCTGGTGCGCCTTATTAAACAGATCCTCGTCGGAAACTCCCCATGATGCAGTAAATTCAGGGTTTTTATAATCATTTTGGTCTATAATATGGTGAAATCCGTTGCCCAGAAAAAAACTTTTCATATTATCAAAATGGCTCTCACCACCATAGATAAACTCACAAAAATAGCCTTTGCTTCTCAGAAGCTCTGCTATGGTAAAAAAATTATGCTGGGATTTACCGAGTTTCACCACAGAACGGGCCGGGGTCGGGGCGAAACTACTGACGACAGCTTCAATACCCCTTACGGAGCGGGTTCCGGTTGCATACAAGCGTTCAAATAACCATCCTTTTTCAGAAAGCTTGTCAAAATTCGGTGTCAGGGGTTTACCTCCCAATGTTCCCACGTAGCGGGCTCCCAGGCTTTCTTCGAGAATAATTACCAGGTTTTTTGATTTTCCCCGGTATGTTGCTTTCTGATGATGAAGTGTCGGCAAATTCGGATTTGAAAAAGCAGATTCCGGCAATGTGGTTTCCTGACGGATGACACGAATAATTTTATCCCTGGACATCTTCCCATAAATTTTTGACGCATCAGCCTCGCTTTTCATTTGATCAATCGCATAACCGACTGAATAGGAAGAGTTGAGCACCAGGGAATTCACCAGAGCATCGTCAGCAAATGCTACCATCGCCGGATTCAACGGACGATGCCCAAAGGTTGAGCGTGCTCCCATCAGACCAAATGCCAGAATCAAGATAGCTAATCCCGGCCGCCAGTACCACCTGGGATAAACAACCGATTGGGTCGCCCTGCCAAATATCCGCCAGCCGATCAGAAATACTGCAAAGGGGCATGCCAAACAAATAATCACGGCAAACAAGTGCCCCTGAAGCAGCATGGAAAAGACTTCTTTGGGATAGCTTAAATATTCAATAAACAGACGATTCGGCCGAAATCCGTATTCTATGATAAACTGGGGCGTTGCTATCTCCATAAAAACCAGCAGCATCAGGGAAAATGAAAGCCATATCTGGACCACTCGATTCCAGATACGGCCAATTTTATGCGGGCCGGAAAGAAAAGTTGAAAAAAGCGCGAACACACCCACCAACATGACAATGGTTGCAATATCAATCCTGAGCCCCTGGAGCATGACAGGCAGCCATCCATTGGCATCAGAAACACGATCGAAATGCCATAAACTAAGGCCCAGACGGCTGACAAACAAAAAACTCAAGGAAATGATTAAAAATAAAATAAAGGGATAAACAGTTCCCAGTACTTTTTTTAAGTGATCCAGTTTTTTAACTAAAAATTTTATCATTACGCCTGACCTTTAATGCGTTTATTCATTATTGTATTCAACAGTTTCTGCTATAATTTTTTACTGATAAGCCCGGTGAGTAAGATAATATGTTCGAATTACCGCAAGATGATTTAAATATTACGAATTGGTAAGATTTGCTAAAATAATTGCTATTGATTATATTACATGAGAATAAGAGATTTTTTTGAATCTCATAAAAGGAATCGGTGTCATATTGATTTATGATTTAATTTTTTTTTATTACATGAGGAAATAAATGATTATAGATAATTGTGATGTTAATGAAGCATTTCCTTTTGATAACCTGCCCGTTTCTGTTGAAGAGATTAAGGCTTACACGCAAAGGCATTTTCTTCAAAAAGAGGTAAAGGGGCATTTTGTAAAAAGATTTTCAGTCTGGTTAATTATATCCTTCCTCAGGCTTTTGCCTTACTGGCTCGCTTACCACATAGGTACGTTCATCGGCAAAATGCTCTATTTTATTAAAATTAGAAGCAATATCGCCTTAACGAACCTTGATATTGTATATGGCAATACAAAATCAGTATCAGAAAAAAATGCCATTTACAGAGCCTCCCTGATAAACTTTGGTCGTGTTATCATTAATTATATGCGACTGCCCTTTGCCGGGGAAGCATTCTGGACAAAACATTGCGAACTGGTTAACGAAGAAGTCCTTAAAAGAGCCGTAAATAAAAAAAAAGGGGTTCTTCTCATAGGGGGGCATATCGGCATGTGGGATCTTGCCGGTGGAAAGGTGGGGATGTCCGGTTATCCGGCAGCAGTTGTCTCTAAAGGCATCGTCGATCCGGTAATCGACAAACTCGTTACTGCTGCCAGAACGGCAATGAATATGGGGGGCATTGAAACCAAAGATACCATGGATCAGATTTTTTCAGGCTTGAAACGTGGGGAATCCATTGTACTGGCCCTTGATCAGAATATGAAAAAAGGGAAGGGGGCTTTTATTGACTGGATGGGGAAAAAGGCGTCATCCGTCAAATCAACTGCTTACATCGTCAGGGAGTCAGGGGCTGCCGTGATCCCCGGTTTTATGATTCAGTTGGGTCCGAAGGAGTTCAAAATGATTCTGGGTGAAGAGCTCCCATGGCTTGAATGCCCAGAAGACCCTGAAAAAGAGCTGATGATGAATAATCAGAATCAGGCTAATGCGGTTCAAAGAATTATCCTGGAATATCCAGAATTGTGGCTCTGGATTTATAAAAGATGGAAAATTTGTCCGGACGGGGAG
>JAOZOL010000299.1 GCA_029933295.1 Desulfobacterales bacterium
ATTCCCGACAATTTCTTGTTTTTTTTGACAGCCTTTCGGGAGTAAGGCACTAACTGATAATATCGAATAAGACAATATAGCTTGTCCTATGTATTTTCGGCAGCCTGAGTAATAACTAAAATAATTTCGGGGAGTTTTTATGCTCAGGTTGCCGGAGAAAGCGACGGGATACCCTCTCTCACGATGTCGCGCCGTAAACAGCACCGGTTAACAATATTGGCTACGACGCGAAAACGATACCGAACAACAATAAATCCAGCTGGAAGTGTAACAATTTTCTGGGATGGAATGGGTAAATTGATGTAATGTAAATCGTAAATTTTGTCGACTAAGGTGAAGTTATAGCTTTATTTCGATAAGGATCCAAAGGCTAAAACCACATCGCTCGTAATTCCAGTAACATTCTTACTCTGAAAATAAGCACGAGTTTTTTCTGTTTCTTTGTCTCTTATTTCCGGGGGTAATCTATGATTCCACCACAAGCCGGATGTAGAGGCAAAAAAATCAAATGCCTCACTGCCACTTTTAAATTCATCTCTCCAGGTTAATCGCTCTGTATGTATATTGTTCAATCCTGAATTCATGAAAAAGTTTTTTAACTCATTTTCATCCCTGGGCCAAAATTCAAAGCGATGACCTGAAAAATAACGCATATTTATTGTTTTTATTAAAGATTCTATTGCTTCCATATAATGGGCAGGACCGTGTGAAGAAAGCGCAATACAGCCACCTGGACGGAGAACCCGCGTCAATTCTATAAGAGTTGCTTGTTGATTTGGTACCATTCCTAATACCATGTTTAATAAAACCACGTCATAAGTATTGTCCGCAAAAGGGAGCCTCTCAGCGTCTGCTTCATGAAACGAGATTACGTCATCATTATAGCCTGCAGCAATGATTTTCTTCTTGCACTTATCCAGCATCAATTTAGACATATCAACGCAAGTTATTTTTGCTGCACCCTTCTCCAAGGAAATAAGCGAAAGAATTCCAGTTCCGCATCCAATATCGACAATTTCCTTCCCGCTGCAGTCCACTTTTTCGATGAGTTTTTTCGATATTTCAGCATAATGAGATAAACCCATTTCATCATATTTATGGATATAATCAGAATATTTTCCATCATAGCCATTTTTCATTTTTTCTTTCATCGCCGATGTATTTCGGGCGTTCCCTGTAACCCAGGCAATGATACTGCCCATATTTATCATGATCCTTAATGGTAATGATATTTTGCCTGTCCAAAAAAGAGTTGGCATCTCTCGACCTCTTCAATAATGTTTCATTATAAACATAACGTTTTGATAACCTGCAACTGGCAGGCAGCAATGGGCTTGATTTATGCAGAAATCCCGGTGACATCAATTGCGAGAAGGATGGCCAGGGCTTAACTCACTATAATGCTGTTGGCATAGCAACGCTCCCAATGCACAACCAACTGTTTTTCGCCATTGTCGGAAAAACAAGGGTTCACCGCAGTTTCTGGTACATGGAAAAGAGAAATTGCATGCGGTTTAGCTCATTGGGAAATGGCTGTGGCCGGTAGCATAAATCCACGACCTTATCGAGCTTCTCATGGGACCGAGTCAGTTCCACCGGCATGGTCAATGGATCATAGAGGTCGGCAAGAGTGCTGTCCGGGAATTTTGCCCGGGCGTCAAGAACCGCCTGCGCGGCTTTCCCCACTTCATCTTTCTGCCGGTCCGATACCTCTGACGGCCAGGGAAAGTTGTTGTAGACAATACCGATAGAATAACGATAGCGACTTTCGAGTCTTCCTGCCGTATACCGCATCCAGGCCATGTGCATAGTGGAGGACAGCACCCCGAAGTGATAGAGAGTGGCGTCACCAGAAATATTAACAAGATTACTCGCCAGAACTTCGGGAGGCATAAAACCAAAAGGAATATATTTTCGTTTTTCTGATGAAACACCAGGAATCAACAGGTAGTTGCCGGCCGGCATATTCTCCACATGAAACCTGGTCGGCGTAGCTGCCAGTTTTTGGGTTGGTTTGCTCTTGCTGCTCAACCGATATTCCTGCACATGTTTCACCCTTTCCAGGCAGGCGGGCATGCTTTTCAAGGTTGACGGGGAACAGTCACCAAGCCATAAACACCAACGCTCTATACCGTTGATAAATTCCCTAGCCCCCACCCAACGCTTGAAATATGGTGCGGCTTTTGGTTCCCTGTGTAAAAATGCTTCCTTTTCTTCCGGGGTAAACAGGTAGTAGCCGCCATCTATCGGTTTATTGCCAATACCAACCTTTGGCACATTACAAAGGGGCTTTCTCCTGTTTTCCAGGATGACTGAAGGACCATCCACCAGATAGCCGTTGATATTCGAGGCCTTCAATTCATGAGGTGCCGAGCGAACATCATCATATTCATAGATTTTTTTACTTTTCCGATCGCGCAGAGCAAATCCGATAATCACACAATGGACTGCAGCTTTTCCCCTTGCCTCACTGCTCCACTGGAATGTCCGGTGGGCAAAGTTAATCACCACGCCCCGGGTAAACAATTCTTTCCACAAAACGCCGACCTGCTCACCCTGGGAAATGGAATTGGTTGAAACAAAGGCAACCTCAATGTCCGTTCCCTGGATGAACTGCGATGCCAGAAAATACCAGCCGGCGACATAATCAAGAATGCCGGTACCCTTGATACCGTCACTGACAGTGGTAATCTCGGCACGTTGGGTTTTGCTCTGATATTTGGAACCGACAAAAGGTGGATTGCCAAGAATATAAGAAAGTTTCAATCTCGCAACAATGGTTTCCCAGGAGATGGTCAGCGCATTACCGTGGACGATGGTAGCCGACTTCACCAGGGGCAGCCGGGCAAAATACATTCCAAAAGTTTCACTGACCAGCAGGTTCATCTGGTGGTCCACCAGCCACATGGCCACCTGGGCGATCTGGGCCGGAAATTCTTCCAATTCAATGCCGTAAAATTGATCGACATTGATCCGAACCAACATGCCGATATCCAGGACAGCCTGCCCGCCGGGATACAGGGCTTTGAGCACTTCAAGCTCAAGCAGACGCAGTTCTCTATAGGTGATAACAAGAAAATTTCCACAACCACAGGCAGGATCAAGAAAAGTCAACCGGGACAGTTTTTGATGAAATTCTTGCAGTTTCCGGTTTGATCTTCTTACTTGCAGGAACTCTTCCCACAGTTCATCCAGGAACAACGGCCTGATCAGTTTTAAAATGTTCACTTCCGAGGTGTAGTGAGCACCCAGATTTCTTCTTTCTGCTGCATCCATAACCGACTGGAACAGACTGCCGAAGATTGCCGGTGAAATGCCGCCCCAGTCAAGGTCACAGGCATCAAGCAGCATGACCCGCATCCTGGCGTCAAAACTGGCCACCGGCAGAAAATCGGCAAACAACTTGCCATTGACATATTCAAAGGCTGCTAGCTGCTCAGACAAATTTGCCAACCTTTTGTCATGGGGAGTGTCAAGGACCTGGAAAAGATGGTTTAGTTGCGCTGCCAGATCGGAACCGTCTTCGTTGGTATGTAGCTGGATAAGAT
>JAOZOL010000300.1:0-1986 GCA_029933295.1 Desulfobacterales bacterium
TTAAAAGCTCTATTAAAGGCACTCTGTTCAGAATAATCCAATAAAAATGCGATTTCGATTATAGGGATGTCGGTTTGTTCAAGAAAATATTTGGCCTGTTTTTTCCTTACCTTATTCAACAATGCCAGGTATGTTGTCCCCTCTTGTTTTAACTTGTTCTGAAGGCTTCTTTTGTTCATGTCAAATTGTTTAGAAATTGTATTAATATCTGATTTTCCGGAAGGAAAAATTTTCATAATTGCACTTTCGACCCGGGCGGGAAATGTGTCCGCACGATAAATTGCCCTCTGAAGCTTTTTTGCATGGCCCTCAAGCGTCTCTAAGAGGTCCGGGTTGGACATGAAAACAGGAAAATCCAAATATTTTTTATTGAAAATGAGCTTGTTTTCCAGCTGATCGAACAAGATTGATGTCTTAAAAATACGCTTGTGCTCTGTAATATTTGATGGAGAAGGATGAACAAAGTGTACCATATCAAGCTTCAGCTTTCCCTGGGTAAGGCCGGAAATAATAAAATAGTAATTAGAAAGATGAATTTCTACGAAATGCCGATAATTTATTATATCAGAGGCCTGAAGTCTTAAAGTAAGTATGGCTGAGTCTTCTTGTATGCACAACTCCGGTATAACTGCATCATGTACTATGTTGCAATACCGACAATAATTTCTTAATGCATCTCCCACGGTGGGAGAATTAAATACAATTGAAGGTAGAATATGCGCTGTAAAATCTATATTCTCTCCCACATGTAATCCAATGTCCTGGTCCGGACTTCTTTTTATAACCTCATTCCATATATAATTGCCTTGTTTAAATGATATCCGTGCTTTGGGATCTTTAAGCAGATTTGAATCAAAATCGATCTCTTTATAAATCTTTTCAGGGTCAAGCCCGGTCATGGATGCCGCCTTCATCGCGAGGTTGATAGCATAAGCAGAAAATGTCAGATGCTGTCCTCTTTTGGCTTCATTTTTTTTTAACTTAATCGGCATAACCAGTTTCATTTTCACAAACTGTCAAGTGTTTTACATTTAAGGTCAATACATACGTATTTTAACTGGTGTAGATTATGGATTGAAGAATTTATTTATTTAAACATTATTTTTATCAAGGTTAGTGTAAGTGCGTCAATATTAAAAAAATAGTTATTTGGAAGTTCTCCTTTTTCACAAAATCGGCAAGCCCACAATTTTGTGAAAAGAGGTGCAGTTAACCGACTCAGCAGTTATGAAACCATCGAATATAAGGAGATTAATACAATGGAGACCCCGGTTCTCTATTCTGTTGAAAACCAGACAGCCATCATCACATTAAATCGCCCGGAAAGAAGAAATTCCATCAACCAGGCATTATTATCAACCCTTTATGATTATATGGAAAAAGTATCACAAGATGATAATATCCGTGCAGTAATCATTACAGGAAACGGAAAGTCTTTCTGTTCAGGCATCGACCTTGATATTATTCTCACAGAAAACCTGTTTGATCCGCGTGGTGATAAATCAGACCTTCCGGATATTTTTGGTGCGTGCCAGAAGCCAATTATCGGGGCCATTAACGGGCATGCCATAACCGGCGGATTTGAAATCGCTTTAAATTGTGATTTTTTAGTTGCATCAGAAAAAGCCTCATTTGCAGATACCCATGCAAAGGTAGGAATTCACCCCGGGTGGGGCATGACACAATTGCTTCAGCGTGCGGTAGGCCGACTTCGTGCACGGCAGATGTCTTTTACCTGCAAATTCATATCTGCTCAGACTGCATATGAGTGGGGGCTGGTTAATGAGGTTGTTGCCCATGACATGCTTCTTACCCGTGTAAAAGAAATTGCTGAAGATATATGTGCGGTAAATCAGGACATTCTCGGGGCTGTTAAAAAACTCATCGATTATCAAGAAACGTCATCTTTAAAAGATTCGTACGCATATGAAAGAGAACAATTTAGAGGTTTTGTAAAGAAACACCTGGGCAAATAAAATTTTTGCC
>JAOZOL010000300.1:2086-3541 GCA_029933295.1 Desulfobacterales bacterium
TTCCAGAACAAGCTGTCTAAGGCCGGATACGCGGGTATGCAGTATCCCAAACAGTATGGCGGTGGTGAAAAATCGATGATCGAAGAGGTCATTGTCCAACAGGAACTGGTCACCCAATGTGCCGCATTTTTGGCTCCCGGCATCATCACGCACAGTATGGCGGTTCCCGTACTGTACCACTGCGGTACTGATGAACAAAAAAACGAATTCCTGCCGAAGATATTTAATGGTACCCATCTCTGGTGCCAGGGATTCAGCGAGCCGGATGCCGGTTCCGATGTTGCCAATATCTCTACCATGGCCACAAAGGACGGAGACCACTATGTAATCAACGGGCAGAAGGCCTGGACCAGTTACGCGCACCTGGCGGATTACTGCCTGTTGATAGTAAGAACCGACCCGGATTCCCGTAAACACAAGGGGCTTACTTATCTACTGGTCGATATGTCCCTGCCGGGGATTGACGTTAGGCCTATGACGATGATAACCGGGCATGCTGATTTTAATGAAATCTTTTTTGATAACGTTCGAGTCCCGACAAGCATGATTGTTGGACAGGAAGGAGACGGCTGGAAGATCAGTATCACAACCCTGATGTTCGAAAGAGTCATGGGGGATATCACCATGGCCTCCTTGTTTGAATTCCAGACCAATCGAATACTTGAGATGTCAAAATCGCTAAAACGATCCGGGCGGCCGGTTTCTGAAGATCCTGTTTTCCGGCAGCAGTTGTCCCAATCTTACATTGATATCTTAGCGCTGAAATATCATGGATTGCGCAATCTCAGTACGCAGATTAAGGGCGGTATTCCCGGTCCGGAAGGCTCCATCGGGAAGCTGCTCTGGAGCGAACCGACCCAGAGAATCAGCGAATGGGCGATTAATATGATGGGATTGAACGGGCAGGTATCCGAAGGCGCTTATGCCGTCTCCAACGGCGAATTTCAATATAATTACCTGAGATCCAAAGGATTCACCATTGAAGCCGGTACATCCGAAATACAGAGAAACATCATTGGCGAAAGAGTCCTGGGTCTTCCCAAAGACGCATCAAGACATAAATAATAAAGGGAGAGAAGAAATGGATATCAGTCTGAATAAAATCCAACAGAATATGGCCAAAGAGGCGAGGCTGTTTTTAAAAAAGGAGTGCCCGGTTGATTATGTCCAGGATGTGGTCACCGGCAAACAGGGGATGTCGGAAAAACTCTGGAACGGCATGGTTGCGATGGACTGGCCTGCTATTTGCATACCGGAAGCATATGGCGGCATGGGAATGGCGCAAACAGATATAAACATAATTTTAGAAGAAATGGGACGGGCCGTGGTTCCGGGTCCGTTTTTTTCAACTGTCATGCTTGGGGCGGAGGCCATAATCGCAGCAGGAACCAAATCGCAGAAACAGCAATACCTGCCGAAAATTGCAGAGGGAAAAATTAAAGGAACCCTGGCGCT
>JAOZOL010000301.1 GCA_029933295.1 Desulfobacterales bacterium
ATTTAACTCGATGAACGCCATTACATAAACTATAATGGAAAAAAACAATGAAAGAACTTGATCGATTGATGGATATTATGGACACCCTGCGCGGTCCGGGCGGGTGCCCCTGGGATGTGGAGCAGGACCATAAAAGCATTATGAAATGCCTGATCGAAGAAACCTATGAACTGGCGGACGCCATTGAAAGCGGTGAACGGGAATATCTCATGGAAGAACTCGGCGACGTGTTTTTGCAGGTTGTGTTTCACAGCGCCATTGCAAAAGATAACCATTCGTTTACACTTGCAGAGGTCATCAATGACCTGTGCGATAAATTAATCTACCGGCATCCCCATGTATTTTCAGACACAACCGTCCAGGATTCAAAAGAGGTGATTTGCAACTGGGAGCGTTTGAAAAGAAAAGAAAATACAAAAAAACAGCGAAAATCCATTTTATCCGGTATCCCCAACACACTCCCGGCATTGCTTTATGCATTAAAAATCCAATCCATTGCCAGCCGGGTGGGGTTTGACTGGAAAACTCCGAAAGGGATTTTGGATAAAATAAAAGAGGAAATACAAGAAGTTATTGAGACGATTGAATCGAAAAACAAAGACCGGATGGAAGACGAAATCGGTGATTTATTTTTTTCCGTGGTGAACCTGGCCCGAATGCTGGATATTGACCCCGAGGCAGCGCTCCGGCGCACCAATAAAAAGTTTGCGACCCGGTTTCATGAAATTGAAAAACACGCAAAAAATAAAAACGTCAAATTATCCGACATGCCCATGGCAGAGAAGGAAGAAATCTGGCAAAGGACTAAAAAATAATATCCACTTACTGTTTGTGGGATCTCCTCATTGAAACCATTGTCCACAAATTTAAACATCAGCTATTATTTCCGCGCCAGCCCCTCAATTAGAAAATATTATTTTTATAGCATCAAATGCTTGACATTAAAAAAAAACTATTTAATATTTCATAATGTTTTTATAATAGGCCTATATTGTATTTTAGGTCAGTTTCTTTTCTGAAGGTATAACCATTGCCAAAGTGGTGACCTGAAGGTAAGAGAAAAAAGTAATTTTTTTTAACAAGGAGGAAGTCACAATGGCAAGCGGTACGGTTAAATGGTTTAATGAAAAAAAAGGCTATGGTTTCATTGAGCAGGAAGAGGGGCCGGATGTATTTGTTCATCACTCAGGAATAAATGCGACCGGGTTTAAAACATTAAATGAGGGGGATCAGGTTACTTTTGACATTGAGCAGGGGGCAAAAGGCCCGTCGGCTGTAAATGTTACAGTAACATAAAAAAAGACTCGACAAACAACAAGGGGCATTCCATTCAATAATTATGGAATGCCCCTTTTTTTTTAACTTATCCGTTTAAGAAAACCACCCACCGCATCAAAAATTCGATCTGAATTTTCACCGTTAATAATACCATGGCGTTTATAATTGACCATCAGATATTCCTTGTTTTCAGATCCAAGGCTCTCAAATATCTTCCGGGCACCGTTATGGTTTACCACCGGATCTCCATATGACTGCACCACAAGGACCGGGGTTTTAATTCCCGGCAAATTGGGTTCAAGCTGATCCATAAGCCGATCAAGCTCCAGGATACCGGATATGGGATTGCGAAAATAATTGATATGTGGATTCTCCGGATTGTTTTCCACAAATTCCTTTTTGGCGGATCCGACATTTAAGCGCCGCATTAATTTATTCCACAAATTGACGGCCGGGACAAATCTGGCTGAAAAATCCTGAAGCTTTAAAGGGGGCGAGATTGCAAATATGCCGGACAGCCCCTTCACCCGGCTACCCAGGTCAAGCGCAAGACCTGCGCCGGTGGAAAATCCGCCAACCACAACCTTTTTGCAACTATTTTTTACAATCACATACCCTTCCTCCACTGATTCGATCCATTCCATATACTCCGTGGCAGCCAGATCTTCGGGGGATGTCCCATGACCTTTTAACCGGGGGGCATAGACCCGGTATCCGAGTTGATTCAGATGTTCTGCCAAAGCCCGGACTTCCAGAGGTGCGGCCATATACCCATGAATCAGCATAATACCGGTATCTCTTCTTGCGCCTTTCAGAAAAAACGATGCTCCCACTGATTTATCCTTTGATTCGCCTTCAATGGCAAACTTTGCATAATCTTTTTCAAAATCAAACACGGATTTATTCACCAGATGGTTCTTAACCTGATATTTGATTCTGATCCCAGGTTGGCGCGCCAGAAGCTTAAGCTGTTCCTGCAGCTGGGTCAGCGGCTCAATCTCATTGGCCATGACCGCAATTGGATGATCAATGCGCACACGATGAAAATCCGGAGAATCACAAAAATCGGAATCAATGACGAATGTATCCTCTTTTTTGGAAATAACACCTGTTTGCATTGCCAGTTCAATAAAATTATTAAACCGGTCATACCGATCATCCGTCAACAGGCTGATCTGATTTCGGGAAAGACTCTCATGCCAATTGATATGTTTCCCGCCGATTTTTAACGTGGCTGCCAGATATGCTCTCCGCCTTAAGTCCTGTTCGCTGATTGTATTTGAAGAAAGATATTTTAAAATCGTTGCAAAGATGTGATCATGATTCACGGTGGTCAGTCTATAAATATTGGACATATACCGCTCCATGATCCGGTGAGCGGTCTTTCGCATCATATTACGGGAAGATATGGGGTCATCAAAATTAATGGTCGTGGTCGCCCCTATATCTGCTGAAATGGCAGTGCTTTTCAAATATTGTTTAATCCGGATGGGTTTTCCGAAACGCATATCCACATCCACGCCGGACAGCAGCATCGTGCCCTCGGTCATGATCTCTTCCATCATACGCCCGGAAAGATCTCCGACAAACAATTCCGCCATCCGGCTTAGCATATTTTCCCTTGCCCGTATGGGATAATACGTTAAATTAACCGGAACAATATGGGTTTCAATGGATAGTATCGATTCGATCTGTTCAAGTTCAATCTGAAACAGGTCCATCAATCGTTTTGCTTCTTCCGGCGCCTTATCAAGCATCCGGCGAAGCCGTTCACGGTAAAATTCAGTTCTAAGCGCAAGGGTTGCTGTCCCCGTGTGGGGCGGATGTTTGCCGTCAGGGGAAGCAATGATAAACTCTCCCCTTTTTTCCCCTTTTTTTTCATATATTTTTTTGCTCTTGACCATGCGGCCTTCAGGAAAAATAATCCATGACGCTTCGCCGGTCAGAAGACTTTTCACAATGAGCAGATCCCTGTGTGGATTGTCGGTTGAAAGCGCGCCCAGCCGGTCCAGCATCGCCCCCAACCCGCCCTCAAAAAGTTCTTTGTCAGCCAGTGACCATATGGGTTTTCCGGTCAGCCGGTTAATATAATACGGGATAAAAAGTGTTTCGATTCGGGTAAAATGGTTGACCGCATATATAACGGCGCCTTTGGGGATATCTTCTTCACCATAGGTTCTGATTTTGGCTTTTGAAAGATTGGAAAGCGCTTTGATGGCAACACCGGCGGTACGATAGGCATGGGGGTTCATGGGT
>JAOZOL010000045.1 GCA_029933295.1 Desulfobacterales bacterium
GCCAAGCCGTTTACCGATGATGAACTGGTGTCGGCCGTTGAAAAGGCATGTTTGAATGACGGATAATATTTTTTTTATTGTAAATTAGTTAGTTAGGGGTTTGATATGGTGTTTGATTTACTCCTGTATATTTCGTTGGGCATATTCAGCCTGGGGCTGGTGTTTAAATTTTTTACCTGGTTTTCACGAAAAATCGGCTATGGGTCAGAAAAGTTTACCACATTTGCAAGACTGGCGGCAGCTGTTAAAGGCATTGCAGGGATTCTTTTTAGTTTAAAACTGTTGACCCTGATAAAAGTTTTTATTTTAGATGTCATTTTTCAGATCCGGACGTTAAAAGAGGACCCCCTGCGCTGGCTGATGCATATCCTTATTTACTGGGGATTTATGTTGTTGCTGCTCATGCATGCCCTTGGGGCGATCATTAGTGAAAACATATTTAATGACTATTATTCCACGTTAAATCCCTATTTATTTTTAAGAAGTTTGTTTGGCGCGATGGTGTTCTCGGGATTGCTGGTTGCTGTATGCCGGCGGTTTATTTTTAAAATCCCGCGGCTGAAATCAAATGCCATGGATCATTATGCGATTATTATTCTGGCCGTGATTATGATTTCGGGTATATTTCTGGAAGGGATGAAAATCGCATCTCCTACCGTGTTTAGCGATATGCAGGAAGAATATGCGGCCTTAGATGATGAAGCTGATATACAAGCGTTAGAGAGCTTCTGGGTCAGGGAAAATGGACTGGCTTCGGCAACCGTGAAAGAACCGTTTGATCAGAAAGTGATCGAATCCGGGCGTGGACTGCATGAGGATTATTGTGCGGAATGCCATGCCTCGAATAAATGGGCATTTACCGGCTATGCGACGGCTAAATTGATAAAACCGGTGGCCGTCGGGCTGGATCATGCTGGCGCGGTTACGTTCTTGTGGTATCTGCATTTTCTGGCTTGTTTTCTTGGGCTGGCTTACCTGCCGTTTAGTAAAATGTTTCATATCATTGCCACGCCTGTAAGCCTTCTGGCCAATTCCGTTATGAGCAAGGAAACCTCCCGGCAGGAAAATGTCATCACCCGGCAGGTAATGGAGCTGGATGCCTGTACCCATTGCGGTACCTGTAGCCGGTACTGTTCTGCCATGATGGCCAGTGAGGCCAGGGGTAATCCGTATATCCTTCCCTCGGAGAAGATGGTCATTTTAAAAGATATGGTGAAAGGGGAAAACCTCAGCCAGGCGCAACGCGGCGCCATTGTCGAAGGGGTTTATCTTTGTACGAATTGTGATCGTTGCACCGTGGTTTGCCCTTCCGGGATTAATTTAAGAGAATTGTGGCTTTCTGTCAGGGAAGATCTGGTCCAAAAAGAGGGGGCAGAACCCATGATGCTGTCACCGTTTTCACTGGTTCGGGGTCTGAATCGAAATCTGTTGTCTGACGAAGCTTATGCAAAACCCCTGCGGGAGACCCAAAAGGCGCTGGCCGGTGAGTTTGATGAAATCACCAGGCCTGACCGGACGGTTGCGTTACAGGAAGAAGCAGACAAAAAATGGCTTTTACATTCCGACGACACAGATTTTTCCTGTTGTTTTGGCTGCCAGACCTGCACCACGGTTTGTCCGGTGGTCAAAAATTATGAAAATCCGGCGGAAAGTTTGGGGCTGTTACCCCATCAGATCATGTATTGTCTGGGGTCGGGGTTAACGGAAGCAGCGTCCGGCGCAAGGATGCTCTGGGTCTGCCTGACCTGTTATCAGTGTCAGGAGCATTGTCCCCAGCAGGTGAAAGTCACGGATTTGTTATATGAATTGAAAAATAAGGCAGTGCAAAAGTTAGAGAATTAATTAATCGAGGCAAGAATCAGATGAATCAATATGCTTTGTTTTTGGGATGTAATATACCGGTACGTGTGAAACAGTATGATGTTTCCGCCCGGATGGTGTTAAAAGAGTTAGGGGTATCGCTGGTGGATATTCGGCAGTTTAACTGCTGCGGGTATCCCATGCGAAACACAGATCCCAAGGCCTTTTTGCTTTCGGCGGTCAGAAATCTGGCTTTGGCGGAAAAAGCGAATCTCGATATGCTGGTTTTGTGCCAGTGCTGTTACGGGAGCCTGAAGAAGGCGCAAGCGGTAATGGCCGAGGAAGGCGAACTTCAGGAAGAAGTCCGTCTTTTGCTGGCTGAAGAAGGTCTGGAATATAATGGTAATGTGAAAATAAAGCATTTTCTTTCAGTACTTTATCACGATGTGGGCATTGACACCATAAAGCAGCAAATATCAACGCCTTATAAAAATCTTAATATTGCCACCCATTATGGATGCCATGTGTTGCGGCCGAGCCGCGTGACCCAATTTGATGATCCGGTCAATCCCTCCTTAATTGATGAATTGGTGACAGTGACCGGGGCCAAAAGCGTGGACTGGCCCCTTCAGCTGGAATGCTGTGGGGCCCCGGTGATGGGCATTGACGATGATCTTTCCGAGAATTTGACGAAAAAAAAATTAATCGACGCAAAAGCCGCCGGGGCGCACTATGTATGCACGGCATGCCCATACTGCCATATTCAGTTTGATACGGTGCAGAAGCGGATACTTTCGGAAAATGGAAATCAGGATGATGCGCTGCCCGCTATTCTTTATCCTCAGCTCTTGGGTTTGGGGATGGGCATCGATGGTGACTTGTTGGGAATCAGCGACAATGAAATGGATATCAGTCGTGTTACATCTTTTTTGAGTGAGGAGTAAAAAATGTCAAAAGAAAAGACCGGCTCAGTGATGGTCGTGGGCGGGGGGATTACCGGTATGCAGGCCGCACTGGATTTGGCCGATTCCGGTTTTTATGTATATCTTGTTGAGCGGTCCAGTTCCATTGGCGGGATGATGGCGCAGTTGGACAAGACGTTTCCCACCAATGATTGTGCCATGTGAATTATTTCACCGAAACTGGTCGAGGTCGGCCGGCACATCAACATCGAATTACTGACGCTTTCCGAAGTGGATCACATTGACGGTGAAGAGGGAAATTTTGAAGTCAGTGTTATTCAGCATCCCCGTTATGTGGATATGGATAAGTGTATCGCCTGCGGCTTATGCGCGGAAAAATGTCCTAAAAAAGTACCTGATAAATATGATGAAGGTCTGGTTAAACGTAAAGCGATTTATGTGCAGTATGCCCAGGCGGTGCCGCTGAAATACGCCATTGATCCCGAACAGTGTATTTATCTGACCAAAGGAAAATGCCGGGCCTGTGAAAAGTTTTGTCCGGCGGGTGCGATTAATTTTAAGGATACAGCCAAAAAAGTAACGGTAAACGTCGGTGCGGTTATTGTTGCCCCGGGTGGAGAAACCTATGATCCGGGGGACAATGATACGTTTGAATATAAAAAATTCCCGAATATTGTTACCAGTATTGAATTTGAACGGATGCTTTCCGCGTCCGGCCCTTTTGGCGGGCATCTGATCCGGCCGTCGGATAAAGTTGAGCCGAAAAAAATTGCCTGGATTCAATGTGTCGGATCAAGGGATGAGAACCATTGCGGTAACGGATATTGTTCTTCTGTCTGCTGCACGTATGCGGTGAAAGAAGCCATGCTGGCCAAAGAGCATTGCGCGGACGATCTGGATGCGGCTATTTTTTATATTGATATCCGTACCAATGGCAAAGACTTTGAGCAATATTATAACCGCGCCAAAGATGAGTTCGGGATCCGGTTTATCAAATCAAAAGTGATCAGTGCACCCGAGGTGAAGGAAAGCGGAAAGCACCTGATCTCATATGTTGGTGATTCCGGAAAACGCATCAATGAAGAATTTGATCTGGTTGTTCTATCAGTCGGGCTTCAGCCGAAAAAAGAAAGCGTGACGCTGGCCCAAAAGGTAGGGATTGATTTAAATAAATATGGTTATGCCGTTACCCACAGTTTTGATCCCGTGAGTACTTCTAAACCCGGTGTTTATGTCTGCGGTGCATTTCAGGCACCCAAGGATATTCCGTCTTCGGTAATTGACGCCAGTGCCGCTGCCGGCATGGCGGCCAATAAGCTTTCCAGCGCTCGCTGGTCCATGACAAAAACAAAAGAGGTTCCCATAGAGCTGGATGTCCGGAGTCAGTCTCCCCGTATTGGCGTGTTTGTTTGCTGTTGCGGCACGAATATCGCCGGTGTGGTGGATGTCCCTGCGGTCGTTGAATTTGCAAAGACCTTGCCGGGTGTTGTATTTGCCGAGCAAAATATGTTTTCATGTTCTCAGGATACTCAGGATAAAATCGCTCAGACCATCAAGGAGCAGCGTCTGAATCGGGCGGTTGTGGCTGCCTGTACACCGAAAACTCACGAATCCCTGTTTCAGGAAACATTAACCAGCGCGGGGATTAACAAGTATCTTTTTGAAATGGCCAATATCCGGAATCAGTGTTCATGGGTTCATAAGGATGCGCCGGAGCTTGCTACGCGAAAAGCCAAGGATATGGTGAAAATGGCAGTTGCAAAGGCCAGATTGCTGGAACCTTTAAGTGAACCCACGTTTGCGGTCAAGCATGCCGCCCTTGTTATCGGCGGCGGCGTTACCGGAATGGAGGCGGCCAGGGATCTGGCGGATCAGGGATTTCACTGCTATCTCATCGAAAAGACGGATACCCTTGGTGGCCAGGCCCGTCATCTTTTCCATACCTGGCAGGGAGAGGATATTCAGCAATATGTCGGCGGGTTGATTGAAACGGTCAGCAATAACGAGAACATCGATATATTTTTCAATGCAGATATTACGGCGGCGGAGGGATTTGTCGGGAATTTTAAAACAACCATCCATCAAGATATTGCTCCTGACAGCCCGGCAATCATTCTGGAGCATGGTGTGACCATTATTGCTTCAGGCGCTGCCGAGTATGCGCCGGACCAGTATCTTTACGGCAAGGATTCAAGGGTAGTGACCGGTCTGGAACTTCAGCAGCGTCTGGTTGACAATGATTCCGGCCTGGCCGGTCTGAAGAGTGCGGTTTTTATTCAGTGTGTCGGCTCCCGGATTCCGGAACGGCCCTATTGTTCCAAATTGTGCTGCACGCAGTCAATTACCAGCGCTTTAGAGCTTAAAACGCGGAATCCGGAAATGGATGTTTTTGTGCTTTACCGGGATATGCGACCGTATGGGCTGCGGGAGGAGATTTATCGCAAGGCCCGGGCGGCCGGCGTTGTTTTTATCCGGTTTAATTTTGAAAAGGAGTTGATCGTTGAAACAGATGATGCCGGTAGGCTTTGTGTGACGTTTTCCGATTGTGTGCTTTCCCGTCGGATGAGGATCAATCCGGATCTTCTGGTTCTGGCGACTGCTATTGTTCCGGAAAAGGAGAATCCCCTGGCCCAGAAGTATAAGATTTCCCAAAGCGCAGACGGCTTTTTTATGGAAGCGCATGTGAAGCTTCGTCCCGTGGATTGTGCCACTGACGGTGTATTTATTTGCGGGCTTGCCCATGCCCCGAAACCCATTGATGAATCCATTACCCAGGCCCATGCGGCGGCGGCCCGTGCGGCCACTATTTTGGCCATGGAAAAGATCAAGGGAGAGGGCATTGTCTCTCATATTGATCCCCGGTTGTGTTCGGGGTGCCTGGGGTGTATCAACGTATGCCCGTATGGTGCTATTTCGTTTGACAGTGAAAAGAAAGTTGCCGAGATAAATCCGGCATTGTGCAAGGGATGCGGGGCATGCGCGGCAGCTTGTCCATCAGAAGCGCCTATTCTTATGGGTTTTACCAACCATCAGCTTTATGCGCAGATCAACAGTGCGTTATTCTAACTAAAGGAGAAAACGGTGCAAACAGAAGAATTTACACCCAAAATTATTGCGTTTATGTGCAACTGGTGCGCTTATGGCGCGGCAGACCTGGCTGGCGTGAGTCGAATGCAGTATCCTTCTAATATTCGTCCCGTGCGGGTCATGTGTTCGGCCACGGTTTCTCCGCATCATATTTTGAGGGCATTTCAGAGCGGTGCCGACGGCGTTCTGGTCGGCGGGTGACATGTCGGCGACTGCCATTACCTGTACGGTAATCACATGACAATAAAAAGAATGCGGTTTATGCAGGAACTTCTTAAGTATATGGGCCTGGAAGGCCGGTTGCATCTGGCGTGGATATCTTCGGCCGAGGCCCAGAAGTTCATACAGGTTGTGACCGAGTTTACCGAGAAGATCAACAAGCTGGGTCCGAACCCGCTTTCCGGCAAAAATATTCACACGTTTGGGGACTCCGGAAAGTCGCGGACGGGTCAATCGGTAAGTATTCAGGGAGGTCAAAATGCAAGCGCAGGTTGAACAATGGCTCAAAGAGGGTAACGTCGACATATTTATTGGCTACAAGAATGTTGATGGACATGTGATACCCCACTTTTTTACTAACGAGAATATCGATGAGGTCAAGGATCTGGTCGTGGGCCAGGCCCATTATTCTCTTGAGAAGATTGCCACTAAAGTGGCGGCCGATCATCCGGATATGAAAATCGGCATTTTACTGGCGCGGAATTGCAACCAGCAGGCCCTGCATGTGTTATATGTCTGGAATCAATTAAATTCGAATCAGATACAAACCATAGAAGCGTATGAAGCTTCTTCCGATCCGGCTTTTGATTTGGGGCAATCGGAAGACACAGCACCTTACAAACAGAAGATGGGGCTGGTTAAATCCATGGTACCAAAGGATGTGGAGGCATTTGACCAGCAGCAACGGTTTTCACGATGGATGTATGAATTTTCTAAATGTATCAAGTGCTATGGCTGCCGGAATATTTGTCCGGTTTGTTTTTGTAAGGAATGTAGTCTGGAACATAAGGATTTGGTGCGGGCGGGTAATCTGCCGCCTGAAATTCCTGTTTTCCACTTGGTCCGGGCCGTACATATGGCCGGGCGGTGCATTGACTGCGGCCTGTGCGAAGAGGCCTGCCCGGCGGACATTCCGCTGCGGCTTCTTTATCGTAAGGTGGATGAAATAGTCGTCGATGTGTTTGATTATGAAACCGGAACCAGTCCGGATCAATCGCCTTTTTCCGTTCTCGGTGAAAAGGTGGTTTTGGAATTGACGCCGATTGATGAATAACGGCTCAGCATTTATAAATGATTTAGCGCTACACAATTAAAATTATATGGCACCATCTTTTCTAAACTTGTAAATATTTATTAATATTGGAGTAATAAGCATGGACTATAAATTTGTGCCTTCGGTTTGTCCATATTGTGGAACCGGTTGCGGCGTGCTTTTTGAAGTAATTGACGGCAAACTCGTCGGCACTCTGCCGAACAAAACCCATCCGGTTAACGAGGGGAAACTTTGCATTAAAGGCTGGAACATGCATGAGTTTGTCAACAGCTTTATGCGCCTGAAACAGCCGCTGGTCAAAACATTCGGCCGGTTTATGAAAACCGAGTGGGATGAGGCCATAAAGATTACCGCAGATCGGTTTAAAGAAATTATCAAAAAACATGGGCCGGACAGTATCGGGGTGCTGGTGTCTGCTAAAATCACCAATGAAGAGAATTATCTGGCGCAAAAATTTGCCCGGGCGGTGATCGGCACTAATAATGTGGATCATTGCGCGCGTCTCTGACATGCTTCCACGGTGGCAGGTCTTGCCGCCGCATTTGGAAGTGGTGCTATGACAAATTCAATCTCCGGTTTCGAAGATGCCGGGTGTATTTTTATTATCGGTACCAACACCACCGCTTGTCATCCGTTGATTGCCAGAAGAATTTACCGGGCCAAGGAAAAGGGGGCCAAGCTCATTGTGGCGGATCCGAGAGCAATCCAGTTGACTCGGTTTGCCGATGTCGCCGTGCATCACCGACTGGGGTCGGACGTGGCGCTGTTAAATGGGATGATGCATGTGATTATTAAAAACGGCTGGCATGATCAAAAATATATTGAAGAAAGAACGGAAGATTATGAGGCCCTTGAAAAGGTGGTTTCTGCGTACACGCCTGAAAAAGTGGCCGGCATTACCGGCGTTTCCGCAGAAGATATTGAACAGATGGCCGAGCTATATGCCAAAAATTCTCCGGCCCCTTTGCTGTATGCCATGGGGATTACCCAGCATACGACGGGCGTGGATAATGTGAAGTCCTGCTGTAATCTGGCTATGCTATGCGGTAATGTGGGCATTGCAAGCGCGGGTGTCAATCCGCTTCGGGGCCAGAATAATGTGCAAGGCGCCTGTGACATGGGAGGACTTCCCAATGTGATGACCGGGTATCAGCCGGTGAACGATATAAAAACCATTGATAAATTTTCAAGAGCCTGGGGATGTTCCCTGTCGGATAAGCCCGGCATGACTATTACGGATATGATCCCGGCCATGCTGGAGGGTAAGCTCAAAGGATTGTATATAATCGGTGAAAATCCAAAGCTGAGTGATCCTGACTGGAATCATTTGAACCATGCCTTAAAGAAGCTTGATTTTTTGGTTATCCAGGAGCTTTTTTTATCGGAAACGGCCCAGGTGGCGGATGTGGTTTTTTCAGCCGCTTCATCGGCTGAAAAAGACGGCACATTTACCAATACGGAACGCCGTTGCATGAAAATCAATAAAGCTATTGAGCCCATTGGAAACACCCTTCCGGACTGGGAGATTATATCCCGGTTGTCCACGGCCATGGGGTATGAAATGAAGTATGACCATCCCGAGGAAATATTTAATGAAATGACGGCATTAACGCCAAAGAGCTATGCCGGCATGACGTATGAACGATTGGGAATTGACGGCCTGCAATGGCCCTGCCCGGACCAGAATCATCCGGGGACCCCGTATCTTCACAAAGACGGGTTCGCTCGCGGCAAAGGGAAATTCCACGGCATCGAATATAAAGATCCTGCCGAATTGCCGGATAAGGATTATCCGTTTTTCCTGACCACCGGCCGTATGTTCGCCCATTTTCATACCGGCACCATGACGCGGGTATCTGCTCATCTGGATGTGGAGCAGACCACCGGTTATGTGGAAATTAATCCAAAGGATGCGGAAGTTTTGGATATTTGTGAAAATGATATCCTTGTTCTTTCGTCCCGACGGGGTGAGATGGAAGTACCGGCCCGGATTACCCGGGCGGTGCCGCCCGGCACGTTGTTCTTGCCCATTCATTTCGGTGAAAATCCGCCCAATGTGCTGACGGATTCCACTGCGGTGGACCCTCTGGCCAAAATTCCGGAATTTAAGGTGTCTGCAGTGCAGGTGAGGAAGTTGGAGCTCGGACTTGTTGAAAAGACAGCCTAATAAAAATTTTATGGTTTACGGAATTAACAAAAGCACGATAAAAAATATTGGAGTATACCTTTAAATAAAGTTATGTTTCTCAATCAATGGAACCGCAATTCATCGAATCTTTGGGGTTGACAAGATTAACTATTTGATTTTTCAATAAAATCATAAATAGTCGGCGGATATATTTTTCTTGACACCCCAAAGGACTCTTTGGTAGTTAATTAGTTTTGTTTCAAAAATTTGTTTTTAGTGGGTTTGTGCATTTCTTGCTTAACTTAATATATATCTCAGGAGGAAACTATGCAAAGAAGAATTAGAAAGGTAGCCGTTATCGGTTCAGGTATTATGGGCGGTGGTATTGCAGCTCTGATGGCCGGTGCCGGTGTGGAAGTCTTGCTTTTAGACATCGTTCCATTTGATTTGACCGATGAGGAGAAGAAAGACCCCAAAGCCAGAAACAGAATGGTTGAGGCTGGTTTTAATGCGGCATTAAAGTCAAAACCGCCGTTGTTTTATGACAAAAAAAATGATGCTCCGATGATTTCAATCGGTAATCTGGATGATGATTTTGACAAACTGGCCGAGTGTGACTGGATTGTTGAAGTAGTTGTTGAAAATTTGAAAATTAAACAACAGCTTTTCAAACGCATTGAAGGCGTTCGGAAACCTGGTTCAATTATCAGTTCCAATACATCCGGAATCCCCTTAAAAGATATGTCCGCTGACCTGAATCAGGAAATGTGCCAGCATTTTCTGGGTACCCATTTTTTTAACCCGGTCCGCTACATGCATCTTCTGGAGATTATTAAGGGCGAAGAAACCCTTCCCGAAGTTCTTGATTTCGTGGCGGATTTTGGCGAAAAAATGTTGGGTAAAGGCATTGTATGGGCCAAAGATACCCCCAACTTCGTGGGTAACCGTATTGGTATTCACGGTATTGGTAAAGCCATGCAGATTATGCTGGAAGACGGCCTGACCATTCCAGAAGTCGACGCGATTTTCGGTGCTCCCATGGGTCGTCCCAAAACTGCTATTTTCAAAACATCCGACCTGGTTGGTCTGGATACCATGTGCCATGTTTCCGACAATACATATGAAATGTGTGTTGATGACGAAGAACGGGACACGTTTATTGTTCCGGATTTTGTTAAAAAAATGGTTGAAAACAATCAGCTGGGCAACAAAACCAAGGGCGGGTTTTATAAAAAAGATATCACTCCGGAATGGAAAGTCCTCCGTAAGGTTATCGATCCGACGACCGGTGAGTATGTGGATCTTGACCGACCCACTTTCCCGTGCATTGAAGCAGCTAAAAAAGTCGAGACTCTGCCTGAAAAACTTCAGGCCGTTGTTTATGGAGATGATAAGGGCGCCAAATATGCGTGGAAAGTCGCTGCGGCCGGGTTTATTTACTCCGCCAACCGTATTCCCGAGATTTCAGAGACCATCGTTGAAATTGATAATGCCATGAAATGGGGTTATAATTTTGAAATGGGTCCGTTTGAATCATGGGATGCCATTGGCGTTGAAAAAGCAGTTGCCAAGATGGAAGCCGACGGCATGACGGTTCCGGAAAATGTTAAAAAAATGCTCGCATCCGGTGCAACCTCTTTTTATAAGCTGGAAGACGGCAAAAAGATGTTTTTTGATTTCGCATCCAACAGCTACAAACCGATGCAGACCAGCGAAAAAGCCATTGTTTTGGCCGACCTTCGTGCCAATGGCAAAGTGGTTAAAACCACTCCTTCCTGCTCACTGATTGATCTGGGCGATGGGGTGTTTGACGTAGAGTTCCATTCCAAAATGAATGCGCTTAATAAAGAGATGCTTGATTTCATGACAGAAGCCGGTGAGTATGTTCTTGAAAACGGCGTGGGTCTTGTAATCGGCAACCAGGCTTCCGGAATGCCCGGCGCTTTTTCCGCAGGCGGTGATCTGGCCTATATGCTGGGCCTTGCAAAAGCCGGTAAGTTTAGTGAAATTAATGATTTTATTGCCGGTGTACATAAAGGCATCATGGGCACCAAGTATTCTCCGTACCCGGTCGTGGCCGCTCCTTATGGCCTGGCTTTGGGCGGTGGATGCGAAATTTGTCTGTCAGCAGACAGAATCGTTGCGCACACCGACCTTTTCATGGGGCTGGTTGAAATCGGCGCAGGGCTTGTTCCCGGCGGCGGCGGCATGATTCATTTGTGGAGAAATTATATTGAATCCAAACCTGGCGCCGGAAAAATTACGGACCTGGCGGGTTTCTTTATCCAGGCATTCATGTGTGTTGCTCAGGCAAAAGTTTCTTCATCCGCAGCAGATGCTCGTAAGAACGGTTTTCTCCGGGCCTCTGACCGAATTGTTGCCAATAAAGATAATCTGATCGGGGAAGCGAAAAAAGAAGTCTTGAAGATGGTTGATGACGGATATGCACCGCCCAGAAAGATAAAGAGAGCGGTTTTCGGTCGTGAAGCACAGGGGATGATCTGGGCGGAAATGAATAATATGAAATCCGGTGGATACATTACCCCGCATATGGAATTTATTGCCAAGAAAATCGCGGTCTGCATGGCCGGCGGTGATGTGCCTCAGGGAACGCTGGTCTCTGAAGAACATCTGATGACGCTTGAAAGAGAAGCATTTGTGGAATTGTGGAAAACCGAAAATACCCAGAAGATGGCTGAGAATATTATGAAGACAGGCAAGCCGTTATTTCTTTAATTAATACTGTAATAGAAAATTCCAGGAGGAGTATCTATGAAAGAAGCATATATCGTAAGTTCAGTCAGAACTCCCGGCTGCAGGAGAGGAAAAGGCGCGTTGGCCCAGACACGACCGGAAGATCTGATGGTTCAGGCACTCGACGCCGTCGTGGAACGTGCGCCGGGCGTAGAAAAAAAAGATGTTGAAGATTTAATGATTGGCTGCGCGTTTCCCGAAGCCGAACAGGGATTGAATATCGGCCGCGTTGCCGCGCAGATGGCCAAGTTTCCGGACACCACCTGCGGCGCAACCGTCAACCGGTTCTGCTCTTCCGGTCTGGAAGGAATCGCACTTCAGACAATGCGGATTAAAGCAGGATGGTGTGATGTTGCCATCGGCGGCGGTGTGGAATCCATGTCCATCGTTCCCATGGGCGGCAATATGCCGCGGCCTCATCCGGAATGGTCACAAGAAAATCCGGATGTTTATGTTTCCATGGGTATAACGGCTGAAAATGTTGCCAATCGTTACAAGATTACACGGGAAATGCAGGATGAATTTGCTTATCATTCACAGATGAAGGCGTCCAACGCCAAAGCAAAAAAACTGTACAAGGAAATTGTACCCACCAAAGCGGTCAAATTCGTTGAAAAAGATGGCATCTGGAACAAAGAAACATTTATTCAGGATTTTGACGATGGTATTCGTGAAACAACCACGGTGGAAGGCCTGGCAAAACTCCGGGCTGTTTTTGCCGCTAATGGTTCCGTGACTGCGGGAAATTCATCCCAGACCACTGACGGCGCGGCGGCATCGATGATCATGAGCGGCGAAGCAGTTGAAAAATTCGGTATCAAACCGATTGCAAAAATTATTGGTTATACGGTCGCTGGTGTTAGAGCGGATGAAATGGGTGTTGGCCCTGCTTATGCAGTTCCTAAACTTTTGAAAATGATGGATATGAAAGTAGAAGATATCCATCTTTGGGAGCTCAATGAAGCTTTTGCTTCCCAGTGTATTTACGCTATGCAGCAATTGGGGCTGTATGACAAAAGAGAACTGTGGGAATCCACCAGCGACAAGCGTATCATCAATGTCAACGGCGGTGCCATTGCTTTGGGCCATCCCCTGGGATGTACGGGAGCAAAACTGTGTGCCCAGATAATAACACAAATGCAGGAACGCGGCGCTAAATATGCTGTTGAGTCTATGTGTATCGGCGGCGGTATGGGTGCTGCAGCCATGTTTGAACTGTGTGAATAATTTTTTTTAAAAAATTATGTATAATAAAAAAGGCCGCTCAAATGAGCGGCCTTTTTTATTGAGAA